>JANQIT010000310.1 GCA_028282025.1 Hwanghaeella sp.
CGATCTGGAGTCCGACAGAAGTAACGTTGCTTACCTCGGATCAATCGGGAACCCCGAATGGATTCGATCTTTTGACGACCGGTACTCCTTTGGAAGCAAGCGTCGGCAATGATGTCATCGTTGGTGGCGACGGTGATGATATTCTGGACGGTGGCGCTGGTAATGACGTGCTAATTGGTGCCGGCGGACAGGATACGTTGGTTGGCGGTTCAGGGGATGATGTTCTGACTGCCGGTGATGGTGTTGCAGCGTCAAGCTTGCCGATTGGTAATACGACTGGCCAAACAAACCTGGCGATTGGTTCGACACCGACGTCCTATTCCCTAAAGGATGGATCTCTTGCAGAGATCATCGACGGGGATACGGACACTAGTTGGCCTGGTGCTGCGACCTTGGGGAATAATACACTAGGCAGTTCTGCGACGGGAGTTGGTTACTGGCAGCTGGACTTCGGGGTATCGACTGCGTTCGACACATTGAAGGTGTTCCAGGGGAATGCGAACAATTATCGCTGGGTTGATTCAGTTAAGGCCCAAGTTTCCAATGATGGGACGAGCTGGACCGATGTATCGATCAACACGCTTACTCCTGGTGAGAATACGATCACGTTTGACAGTCAGACAGCGCGATATATACGGCTTTTGGCGAACTCTCCGGTAAGAGATCTCAATGGCAATACGTGGAACGATACCTGGCAGCTAAATGAGCTGGAGGTTTACGATACGCGCCCGACAGGCAGCAGTGTGATTCTGGGCTCTGCCTTGGACGGCGGCGCTGGCAATGACATCCTGACCGGCGGTAATGGGAATGACATTATTGACGGTGGATCTGGTGAAGATGTTGCTGTGTTTAATGGAGATCGTTCGGCTTATATCGTTCTGTCGCAATCGGACGGTAGTATTCGTGTTGAGGGTCCTGATGGGACGGATGTTGTTACGGGTGTTGAGACGCTTCGTTTTGGGACGGGGGCGGACCTTGACCTGACGGTTGGTTCTGCGCCTGTCGGGACGGATGGGAAGATTGTGCTTCCTGGCGGGCATACGTCTGCTGTTACGGGCAAGATTGGGATTTTCGATGCTGATTTGGGTGTTACCGGCAGTGGAGAGGTTCTGAGCTATACGGTAACGGATGCAGTTTCCTCCGTCGGCGACGTATACACTTTGGCGTCGGGCGCGACGGTGTCTCTGAATGCGGCGAATGGAACTTACACCTTCTCACCCGGCAGTAGCGTGACGGAAGGGTTCACGATTCGAGCGACCGATACGAATGGCGTCAGTGCGGAGAGCATGCTGACGGTTGTGGAGAGTGTACCCGTTACTTACGCGACATGGGACACCACATTTGGGCCTGCGTCCTTCGATACAGCCGGCACACATGCAAGCTGGTCTGGAGCGTCATTCGCACGTCTCCAATCGAACGTGCAAGTTTCTGGGAAAACGTACATCCAATTGTCGCAGAATGCGCAGTATGCCGGATTTGGGTTGATGGTTGCCGGCAGCGTTACCAATGATTTTGTGGGTGCGGATGCGCAAAGCTGGGGACTGTATGACAACGGTGCGAATCTTTTTCTTGGGAATAATGGTTCTCTCACAAACGTTGGTCCCTCGTTGGGCGCCTCGGATATTCTGAGCTTGGCTTACGACGATACCACGGGCGACCTTTGGCTGGCGGTAAATGGTAGTTGGGTCGGCGGCGGCGACCCGACGGTGGGAACGTCTCCGACATATTCCGGGTTGCCGACAGATGCTGACCTTCGCGTTGCCGCATCGATCTGGAGTCCGACAGAAGTAACGTTGCTTACCTCGGATCAATCGGGAACCCCGAATGGATTCGATCTTTTGACGACTGCTACTCCTTTGGAAGCAAGCGTCGGCAATGATGTCATCGTTGGTGGCGACGGTGATGATATTCTGGACGGTGGGGTCGGCGACGATACGCTAGTCTTGGGCTCAGGCTCTGACAGAGTTCTATTCTCTGTTGGAGATGGAAACGATCTTATTCAGTCAGGCAATTTCGATGCGAACTCCACAGATGTGCTGGCGTTCGAAGGCGGATTGGATCGAAACGACTTGTGGCTTACGCAAGAAGATGGCGATAATGACGGGCAGATTGATGATCTCGTCATAGAATCGTTTGGTCAAAACGGTCGTGTTACTCTTCAGGATTGGTTCGCCGGTGGTGTAGGTTCGCAGGACCGGCTTGACCGTGTCGAGGCCGGGGCGGACGTACTTACGGAAGCCAATGTTCTGCAGCTAGTCAATGCAATGGCGGCGTGGAGTGCTGGCAACGGCGGTCAGAGTGGTGACACGTTGAATGAAATGCCGGATGACCAAGCCCTCTCAGTAGCCCTATCAGCGGCTTGGCAAACCCAGTAGGCTATTTGATCGTGAACTGGGGCAATTGTTGAGAAACAGTTGTCCCAGGGAATATCGAATTCCAATAACCCTTTTGTATCAGTGTTTTAGCTGAGGGATTTCTAAGTTCAGGTTTTTACTGAAAAAATTGCCACGTTAAATCTATCAATTGGATAATGGCGGCCCAAGGTAGAGCATGTTCGAACTTTTCCGACGCCGGAGAATACAATTTGATTCGATTGTGCGCTATCGCTTCGCTGCTTGAGCGCGTGGTGCCCCCAGAGAGACTCGAACTCCCGACCCTCTGATTACAAATCAGATGCTCTACCAACTGAGCTATAGGGGCGTGCGGCACGGTTTCGGTGCGGCAGCGGGGCGTTCCTAGCGTGTCCTGTGATTTGTGGCAACCGTCTAGCGGCGCGGACCTTGGCGGCGGCCGGACGTCAGGGTTTCGAGAAAGCGGCGATCCAGGAGAGGCCCACCGGGATGGGAAGCGCGCGTTCCAGCGCGGCCAGGACCGGAACGACGCGGTCGAAGCCGCCGATCTGGGCGGCGGGCGCAACCGTCTTGTTGCGGACGCCGTTCCACCACCAGCCGGGAATGCCCGCGGCATTGAACGGTCTAACCGCGTGAGGGATTAGGCCGGCGCGCCGCGCGGCCTGTTCCAGCCCAGCTTTGGAATACCGCCGGTGGTGGCCCACCGCACGGTCCATGGAATTGTGCAGCGCCTGGATCGCCGGCACCTTCAAAACAATCCGTCCGCCGGGCGTCAGGCGCGCCGCCAGGGCTTCCAACATCGCCCTGTCATCCTCGATATGCTCCAGCACATCGAGCATCACCACCGTGTCGAAAGCATCCTCCGGCAGCGAGCGGGTCGCGTCGCCCTGCAGTGCAACGGCATTGGAAACAGACGCGAGCCGTTGCTGAGCCCGGGTGACGAAGCCGGGATCCAGATCCATCGCCGTAAGGTGTTCCGCCACGCCGGCCATCAGGATGCTGAAGGTGCCGGTGCCGCAGCCGACCTCCAGCACCCGTCCGCGCAGATGGGGCCTGATGACGTCGAAGATCCAGCGGTTGTAGTTGCCGGCGTCGGTCAGATGGTCGAGCCATTCGGCCTGCGGCGTCCTGTCCGTCTCCCGGCTCACCACCGGCCCTCCATTTCCGCCCCGACCCAATCGAGGATCTCGTTCACGCGCACGGCCAGGTTCTGCGTTTCATGGCCGGCATCGACGGCGGCGGTGGCCGCGGCAAACTCCCTGACGGCGATATCCAGGGGGAGGCCGCTCTCGACCGGTACCGCGGCGCCGTCGCAGGTCAGCATATCACCCGCCCCGTCATCGAACACCCACCTGTGCGCCGCTGTCTCGACGGCGAGGGTGCGCCGCCGGCGGTCGAACATATTGCCGAATTCCAATGTGGCGGAGGACCCGTCCGGTGCGCCCAGGGTCAGTGCGATCACATGTTCCCAGGCGTCCCCGCGGAACTTCCGGACGGCGACCGGGGCGCAGGCCGGCCCCAACAGCGCGAGCGCCATGGAGATATCGTGGGGTCCATAGTCCCGAAAGGCCGGCATCGCGGGGCGGACCGGTCCCGCATTGCCGCCGACCCCATGGATTTTGCGCGGGCCCGCTTGTCCGTCGACCTGTTTCCGCAACGCACGGAACCCGGGGTGAAACAGGTAGATCAAGTCGACCATCAAGAGGGTGCTGCGTGCCCGTGCCTGCTGAACAAGGCCGCGCGCGCCTGCGGCGGACAGCGTAAGCGGTTTTTCCGCCAGCACGGGAATACCCCTGTCCAGAAAGATCGGGGCGAGCGCCTCCAGCACCGGGGGCGGCACCGCCAGCGCCACCCCGTCGGGCCGCGCCTGGTCCAGCATCGCCTCTACGGAGGGCCAGACCGGCGTTTCCATTGCCGTATCGCGGCGGCCAGAGGACAAGGCCGTGCTGACGATCCCGGCAAGGGCGGTTTCCTGAAGCCGGTCGATGGTTGCCGCCAGCCGTTGACCCCAGGGGCCGGCCCCGACGACGGCGATGGAAACCGGACCCCGATCAGCCATCGCGGCGGTATGCGTCGATCGCCCAGGTCAGAAACCGTTTCAGTCCGTCATCCAGATCCACCGAAGGGGAGAAATCGAGTTGGCGTTCGGCTTTTTCGATGTTGGGGCAGCGGCGCATCGGTTCGTCCGCGGGATAGGAATCCGGATACTCCGTCAACTGATAACTGACGGGGAGGGGGCTGACCGCCTGGAACCGCGCCGCCAGCTCGCCCATCGATATTTCCGGGCGCGGATTGCCGATATTATAGGCTTCGCCCGGCACCCCGCGCAGAGCGGCCAGCAGGAATCCGACCATCGCATCGACGATGTAACAGAAGGTCCGCGTCTGTCCGCCGTCGCCATAGACGCGGAGCGGCGCGCCGTTGACGATCTGCGAGGCGAAATTCGGCATGACCCGATAGTCCTGCTGCTGCATCCCCGGACCGAAGACGTTGAACGGCCGGACGATGTTGGTGTGGACCCCATGATAGCCATGGAAAATGTGGCAATAGGTTTCGCCGACGCGCTTGCCCTCGTCATAGCAGGCGCGCGGGCCCAGGGTGGCGACATTGCCGCGATAGCTTTCCAGCGTCGGTACATGCGCCGGGTCCGGGTCGCCATAGATCTCGCTCGACGAAAAATACAGGAAACGCGCGCGGCGGCTATTGGCCAGTTCCAGCAGGCGTTTGGTGCCGGCCGTCGCGACTTCCAGCGTCTCCAGCGGATAGGCCCGGTAATAGTAGGGGCTGGCAATCCCCGCAGCGTGTATAATCCAGTCGAACGGACCTTCCGGCAGCGGATCCGCGGTAATATCGGCGCTGTGGATTTCGATATCGGGTCCGGGCACGGAAACGTCGACTTTCGAACCGACCTTGAAATTGTCCAGCACGGCGATGCGGCAGGGTTTTTCCAGCACGTCCGTATTCAGACGATGAAAAATCTCTATGAAATACCGGCCCAGAAATCCCCCGCCGCCCGCCAGCAGCACCCGTGCGCCGGAAAACCCCTGCGCCGCCGTGCCGAGCCGGGCGAGAACCTCGTCGATATCCGTATCAAGCAGCATGGCCGATAACCTCCAACTCCGGAAGCGGGACGATAAAGCGGCCCCCGGCTTCGCCGAACGCCGCATTGTTTTTCATGATCGGCCCGGCGAAATTCCAGGCGAGGATCAGCAGATCGTCTACCGGATCTTCCGCAAGGCGCGCCTTGGAGACGACCGGGATGTGAAGACCCGGGGTGAACAAGCCTTGCTTCAAAGGGCTGTCATCCACGATATAGGCAAGATCCTCAGGCCCTAGACCCAGGTGATACATCAAGGTTGTGGTCTTCGCGGGCGCACCGTAGCCGGCGACCCGCCGTCCCTGGGACCGGGCCTCGCCGATGCAGGCGCGCAGGGAGTTGCCGAGTTCCGCGATGCGGTCCGAATAGGCGCGGTAGGTCGCAGGGTCGTATAGTCCGGCCTGTTTTTCCTTCTCGACAAAGGCGTCGATGCTGCCGTCCGGAACGGCGTCGCCGCCCTTTTGCGCATAGACGCGGATGGACCCGCCATGCGTCGGCACGGCGTCTACACGGACCGGCGTCAGGCCGCAGGATCGCAGGAACCGGTCCAGCGGTTTGACGGCGTGATAGTCCAGATGCTCGTGGTAAACGGTGTCGAACAGAAGGTCCTGGATCACGTCGAGACGATAGGAAACTTCGAACACGAAAACGCCGCCGTCCGCCAGCAGGCTTTCGGCGGCCAGGACAACGCCCCGCAAATCGTCGATATGCGCGCAGACATTGTTGGCGGCGACGATACGGGCCTCGCCCATCTCGGCGCGAATGCGGTCGGCGAGCTGCTGGGAGAAAAAATCCGGAATCGTCGGAATACCGTCCGCCGCCGCTTTCCTGGCGATTTCGCGCGCGGGGTCGACGCCCTGAACCCGGGCCCCAAGGGCGGCGAAAGCCTTCAGCAGGGTGCCGTCATTGGACCCGACTTCAAGGACCAGATCGCCCGCAGCACCGCCGGCGCGTTCCCAGCACGCGGCGGCGTAGGTTTCGAAATGCTTCACGAAACTGGGCGACGTGCCTGAGACATAGACATAGTCGCGGTAGAGGATCTCCGGGTCCACGACCTCCCGCAACTGTACATGGCCACAGGTTCGGCAGAGGAGGATGGAGAGAGGAAAGCAATCCTGCCTCTGATCAAGCTTCTCCGCCGGAACGAAGGCGTTCGCAGGCGGGGTCGGGGTAAGCTCTATTGCGCCGACCAGGTCCCGTGAACCGCAAAGGCGGCAGTCGTCCCGAACCTGCAATGCGGTCATCGTAGATTTATCGAATTCGGATCGACCAGTTCGATCCGGCGAACGTCGGCCTCGTAGCTTTCCTGATCGCGCGGATTGCGTCCGAAGGTGAAGAAGGTGGTGTCTTCGGTAAACACCATCGCATGGTCGACCATCGGCGGCGTGAAGAAAAGCTGTCCGGCCTTGACCGTGACTTTCTCCGGGGCGTCGTCCGATCCGTGCGGACGGTGATAATAGTCGATCTCACCCTCTGTAACGTAGCAGTAGTGCCAGTCCGTCAGGTGATAGTGATTGGCGCGGACCGTGCCTTTCTTGCTGGTGATGATCACCACGCTCTTGGTCGGCAGATCGTAGAGCGGCTGGATCGATCCGCGCGCGTCGTCATGACTGGATTCCAGATCCACGACGACCTCATCCGGCCACATGGAGGGGTCGTCCAGATGCACGCTCTTCCAGGAAGTCATCGCTCTCAACTCGTCGTTATAGCTTTAGATCAGACCGAACCGTTTGCGGAAAATCATCCAAATCACCGTCAACGCATGCCAGCCCCGGATCTTCTTGCCTTCCGCATAGGATCGCCCCGCATAGCTGACGGGCACTTCGTATATCCGCTCGCCGCTGCGGGCAACCGTACACAGGATTTCCGCATGCTGCTCCCATCCGTAGGATCGGAGCCGCGATGGATCCAGCAAATCGCGCCGGTAGAGCAGATAGCAGGAATAGATGTCCGTGAAGGTCAGGTTGTAAAGGAGGTTGAAGAACAGCGTCAGGACCCGGTTCCCGACCAGATGCCAGAAATAGTGGACGCGGACAAAGGGCGGGGCGAGCACGCGGCTTCCGATGACCACATCCGCTTCCTGACCGATGACCGGGCGGACCAGTTTTTCGTATTCCGCCGGGTCGTATTCCAGGTCGGCGTCCTGGAACAGCACATAGTCGCCGGTGGCCTTTTGCAGGCCGTCTTTCACCGCCGCGCCCTTGCCGCCGTTTTGCGGGCGCTCGATCAGGTGGGTATACAGATCCGGATTCTCGCGGAGCAGGGACACGGTCCGGTCCTTCGATCCGTCATCGATGACGATAACTTCGAAAGACACGCCCGCCACCGGATGTTCCGCAATCCGCTTTAGCAGCGCGACGATGGTCTGCGCTTCGTTATAGGCGGGGACGATAATGGACAGGCGCATGGGTTCAGCGGGCTCCGGCGTGCCGGGCGTGGATACAACGATCCGCCTGCTTGGCCAATCCTCTAATGAACCGAAGCGGGGTCCTAGTCCGGCGCCGCGGCCTCTTCACCGGGGAAACGATAATAGCCGCCAAATGCCTCCAAAGCCGAATCCAGATAGCGCGTATTTCCACGTAAACCGCCGGGCACGCAGGGAGGGGCGGCCGCCCAGCATTCGCCGGTGGAGACCGGCTTGGTAGCGGTGACATACCCGTTCGTAGCGGTTTCGGTTTCGCTCAGGCGCGGCGCGTCGGGCCGATGTATGTCGAACGGTATCAGCCGTTTCGGGAGGACCCACCCCCAGCCCGGGTCGGGGTAGATACCGGCGGCGGTCCGGTCGGCGATAACGCTGCGCAGGGCGGTATGCGGGGCTGTCATCACGGCCAGCGCGACAATCGCGAATGCGCCGCCTGCGATGCCCGCAATCCACACCCGGCTGGTCGGACCCCCGCTATAGCGCGCCGCCAGTCTGTGGGTCCACAAAGCCAGCCAGACCGCCGTGAAGCCGCCGACAAACCGGCCCGTCGGCGCTGTCGCCAGGACGAACAGGGTGCCCGCGGCGGCCAAAGCGGCGATCCACCATTCTGCGCTGGAAAGGGTGTGGGGCCGTATGGCGGCTGCAAGGAGAAAGGCTATT
>JANQIT010000320.1 GCA_028282025.1 Hwanghaeella sp.
CAGGCACTGACCCAGCAGATGGGTCCTCGCCAAGATCACGCAACCGTCCAGCCCCCCTTCGCGGCACCGCAAGGCCGCTTCGGCGCATCACTCGGTCCCCCGGGAAATGTCCGCCCGCGACATCGCCCGGGTCGTCGGAGATTTCGCCGAAGCGGCCTTGCGGTGCCGCGAAGGTGGGCTGGACGGTTGCGAGATCTTGGCGACGACCCATCTGCTGGGTCAGTTCCTGTCTCCCCTCTCGAACCGGCGCAGCGACATCTATGGGGGCGGATTGGAAAACCGGGCGCGCTTCCTGATGGAGGTTCTGGACGCGGTGCGTAGCGCTGTTGGGGGGAGTTTCATCATCGGAGTCCGGTTCGCCGCAGATGAGAGCAATGAGAACGGCATGACCGCCGAGGAAGGCGTCGAACTGGCCCGGATGATCGGCGCGCATGGCGGCATGGACTTCATCAATGTGAACGGCGCTTATGGCGGGTCGTTGCACGGCTTGGCGGAAACGTTTCCGGGCATGGCCTACAAGGCCGCGCCCTATGTCGAACTGGCCCGGCGCGTCAGGGAGGCAAGCGGGTTGCCGGTCTTTCAGGCGGCGCGCCTGTCCGACCCGGCGACTGCGGATTGGGCAATCGGCGAGGGGCATATCGATATGGCCGGCCTGACACGCCCGCACATGGCCGATCCGCATATCGTCGCCAAACTGTCGCGAGGCGAAGAAGCCCGCATCCGTCCCTGCGTCGGCGCGGGCTATTGCATCGACCGGATCTACGGCGGCGGCGACGCGCTCTGCATTCACAATATCTCAACGGGCCGGGAGCGCTCCCTGCCGCATGAGATACCGCCCGCGGCGGAACGCAAGCGCGTTGCGGTAATCGGTGGCGGACCGGCCGGCATGGAAGCGGCCCGCGTCGCCGCCCTGCGCGGCCACAAGGTAACGCTTTACGAAGCAGGCCAACGCCTGGGCGGTCAGGTCCTGTTGGCGGCCCGTGCGGGTTGGCGAAAGGACATGATCGGGATAGTGGATTGGCTGACCGGCGAATTGGACGCGCTCGGCGTCGACACCCGGCTGAACGTCTTTATCGACGGACCGGAAGTGCTGGCGGACCAGCCGGATGTGGTCCTGGTCGCCACCGGCGGCGTGCCGGACGCCGCCTTGGACGAAGGGGGCGGCGATCTGACCCTGTCGACCTGGGAGTTGTTGTCCGGCGAGGCGAGCCCTGCGGAAACCATCCTTCTGTATGACGAAACGGGCGGGCATGGCGCAATCGCCACCGCCGACTGGCTTTCCGCAAACGGCGCGTCGGTGGAGATGGTAACCCCCGACCTGCAGGTGGGCCGAAACATCGGCGGCCAAAACATCCCCGTCTATCTGAGGAACCTTTATGAAAACGGTGTGACGCTGACGCCGAACCACCGGCTGAAGAACGTTCGGCGGGACGGTAACGCTCTGGTGGCGACACTCTGGAACGAATTCTCACGGAAGCGGATCGAAAGAAGGATCGATCAAATCGTTGTCGACACTTGCACAGTGCCGGCGGACGGTCCGTTCCACGCCCTGACGCCAGGGTCCCGGAACTTGGGAGAGGTTGACCTGGACGCCCTTGTCGCAATGGCCCCGCAGCCGGAGGGCACGAACCTGTCCGGCGACTATCGGCTTTATCGGATCGGCGACGCCCAGGCCCAACGCAACATCCACGCCGCCATTCTGGACGCCAACCGTCTCTGCCGCGCGATCTAAGGGGAGCATCATGCCCGAAACCGCCATTTCAACCATCGCCACGTTCATTGCCGGCGTTGCGAAAGACCGACATCCGTCCGCCGCCATCGCGCGCGCCAAAAACGCCTTTTTGGATACGGTCGGCTGTATCTATCTGGGCGCGGGGTCCGAACCCACAGACGCGGTCCTGGGCATGGCCAGGATGTGGGGCGACGGGCCTGTGCCGGTTCTGGGCAGACGCACCACCTTGCCGGCGCCCTGGGCCGCACTGGCCAACGGTGCGTCGGCACACGCTTACGATCTCGACGACTATACCCTGATCGCCAACGATCATCCCAGCGCGGTACTGGTTCCCGCCGTATTGGCGGCATCGGAGTGCGCGGGCCGCGACCCCACCGGTATGGATCTGCTGGACGCCTACCTGATAGGGCTGGAAGTCATCTTACGCCTGGGCGAAGCCGTGAATATGGGCCATTACAAGCTCGGCTGGCATACGACCAGCACGCTAGGCGGCTTCGGGGCGACGGCGGCTGTGTGCAGGCTGTGGCGATTGAATGAACGGGACACGGCTGCGGCGCTGTCGCTTACCACGTCCCTGGGTTCCGGCTATGTCAGCCAGTTCGGCACGTCCGCCAAGCCGCTCCATGCCGGCTTTTCGGCCAAGACGGGGCTGGTGGCCGCCGGATTGGGCCAATCCGGCGCAACGGCCTATATGGGCGCGCTTGACGGCAAGGTCAGTTTCAAGTCGCTCCTGGTTCCGGCAGAGGGCGCGCAGTTCGAAAGCGCACTGGCGAAGCTGGGCGCTCCCTGGGCCGTCGAGGAATTCGGGCTCGGCGCCAAGATCTACCCGTCTTGCGGCTACACGCACCGGTCGGTCGATGCGGCAATCGACCTGCATGAGAAGCTCGGCATTCGCTCAGCGGATGAGATCGTCAGCGCCAGCGCGTCCCTGCCCGACTTTCATCTCGCGATCCTGCCCTTCGGCGTACCCAACGACCGGACCGAGGCGCTGTTCAGCACCGCCTATTGCGTCGCCCTGGGCCTGACGACCGGGGCGAACCGTATCGCGGACTTCAGCGACGACGCGGTGAAGCGCAGCGACCTGCTCTCGCTCGCCGCCAGGGTGCAGGTCAGCGGGCGGACGCCCATGCGGCCGGAAATCAATGTGGACCCGGACGACCCGGACATTGTCGAGGTTGTTTTGCGCGATGGACGGCGCGAACAGGCGCGCGTCGTCCTGTGGACGGGCGCGCCAGGCCGCGACCTGTCCAACGGCCAGTTCCGGGATAAGTTCCGGGAATGCATGGCCTTGTGCGACGCCGTATCCGGACCGGACGCTGCGCAGGTTCTGGAAGCGATCGACGGGCTGGATTGCGCCCCTTCGACCGCCGCGCTCCGCACTGCCTTAGACGCTACAGGGTAGCCGCTCCCTCTCCCAAAAGCGTGATGCGGAAGCGGTCCTTCAGATAGGCGCCGTCCTTGGGCGGCAGAGTAAAGTCCAGGTCCTCGGCCTTGACCTTGACCACGTCGAAACTCAGACCTGCATCGCCATAGATATTACGGCGCACGGTGGCGAGCCCCGCCTCGTCGGAAACGGTCGCCGTCTTCGCCAAACCCAGCCCCGCCGCCGTTGCCGCGAGGTCCGCGCCCGCCGCCGTATGCGTCGTTTGCATGCCGGTTTCGCCGAAACGCTCATTATCCAGAACGACGATGCTAAGGTTCGCGGGCGATTTGACCGCCACGGTGGCGAGGCTGCCGACCCCCATCAGCATCTCCCCATCGCCGGTGATGACGAGAACCCGTTTTTCCGGCTGCGCCAGGGCGAGGCCCAGACCGATCATCACAGCGCCCCCCATTGCACCCCACAGCGGGAAGTTCTCCGCCCTGTCGCCGGCCGCCGTGATATCCCAGGCGCAAGCCCCAAGGCCGGCCACCACCAGTAAGTCCTCCCGATCCCGGAGCAGTTCCTCGACCACCGCCCGCCTCCGCAGAAGGTATCCTTCGCCTCTCGATGCATCCATGTCAGACATCGCCGCCCCCTATCTGCCGAAACTCTTGCTGCCGATCAGGCGCTGGCTTAACAGCACCGCAACCGGCGTCTGGGAGAAATAGGTCAGCCGCGCCGCCTGGGCGACGGTTTCGCCGACCCGATCCGGCTCATCCACCTCGTAAACCAGCACGCCGGCCTGCCGGAAGATCTCCGGGATCGCCTGCCCCATGGGCACCTGCCAGGGATTGAATTCGCCCCACTGCCCACGCATGGTCACCACCATCAAAAGCGGCATCCGGCAACTCTGGTTGATCGAGAGCATATTGATGCAGTTGCCAACCCCGCTGGATTGCATCAAAAGCGCGGCCCGGTCTCCGCCCAGCCACGCCCCGGCCGCCAGGGCGACGCCCTCTTCCTCGGTCGTCAACACCGTTGCGTCGATAGACTCATCCGCAATACAGGCATTGATCAGCTTGCTGTGCCCGGCATCCGGCACATACCCGACCTGGCGGACATCCGCCTGTTTAAGTGCGTCGAAAATCTCTGCCGGCCAATCGGTCATGCAGCACTCCCTCCAAATTCTTCCAGGGCTTTCTTCAGGCCGAGCAACGGGCTGGAAAGCACCGGCACGCCGCAATCGGCCAAATGGGTTTCCGCCGGACGCATGGACGCCTGCGCCAGCACGACCGCGTCATGACCGCTGAGCGCGTTGCGCACGGCCGCCGCGATGCTTCGGGCATATCCGTCAATATCCCCCGCCTCGAACAGGGGCCAGGCCTCCGCCACTACGACAAGATCCAAGGTTGGGGTAAGCCCCTTTTCCCGCGCAACCTCGCGCAGGAGTTCCTCTGTCGGGGCAAGCGTCGATTCCAGGCAGGCTGCGACCAGCCACCGGTTTCCGGCCGCGCAGGCGGCTTCCGCCATGGCCCGGTCGACCCGCAGCGTCGGTATCCCGACGGATCGCCCGGCTTGCTCCGCCGCCCCGCCGATACTGGAACAGGTGCATAAGACGGCTTCCGCCCCTTGGACCTTCATATCCTGAAGAATGCGTTCCAGGTCCGCCGCCACATCCGGCGTCACCCGGCCCGCCGCCATGGACCGGGCCAGAAGCGATGCATCCACATGATGACGGCCGCCAAGATCCACGCCGAGCGTTTCGGCAAGCGCGTCGAAGTTGGGTTGATGGACCGGCGCGGTATGGAGAAGAAAGATCTGTTTCATTGGGATCGGGTAAGGTCAAGGAAGGTAAGGGTTGAGACGCTAACGGAAACCATAGGAAGACGAAACCGTCATTGTGCGGTGAGCCCCCCATCCAGCACCATTTCGGCGCCCGTGACAAAGGCGGCCTCATCGGATGCCAGATAGACGGCCATCGCGGCGACCTCTTCCGGGGTTCCGATCCGGTCGAGCGGGACCTGTTCCGAGAGTGCCGCGCTGGTCTTCGCGGGATCGCGTGTTCCAGCGACGAAATCCTCGACCATCGGCGTTTTCACGAAGGCGGGGTGAATGGAGTTGCAGCGCACGCCGTTCTTCTTGCGTGCGCAATGCAATGCGACCGATTTCGACAACAGGCGGACGCCGCCCTTACTGGCGTTATAGGCGGCCAGATTGCCGCCACCCACGATACCGCTGACAGAAGAAAGGTTGAGGATCACACCGCCGCCGGCCCGTTCAATCGGCGCAATCGCGTGTTTACAGCCCAGGAAAACCCCGTCCAGGTTAACCGACATCATCTTCCGCCAATCTTCCAGGCTGGTGCGTTCGACATCCTTGAAGAACAGGATCCCCGCCGAATTGACCAGGATATGAAGCGCTCCAAGCCAGTCTTCGGCCTCCGCCAATGCGTGTTGCCAGGCGTCTTCGTCCGCTACGTCAAGCGCGACGAAGCGGGCGGCCTCTCCCAATTCCGCACTGATCTCGGCCCCGGCTTCGGCGTTCACATCCGCCAGAACAACGCGCGCGCCTTCCCGCACGAAGCGATCCGCGATTGCACGGCCCAGGCCGGACGCTCCGCCTGTGATAAAGGCGCCTTTTCCTTCCAAACGCAACGGCAAATCCCCTTAACGGGACCGATAATGCCAACAATACGGGACTGGAAACAAACGCTTAACGTAGTTTTTACACAATCTTGCGAACGTTTGCGGCGCAGCATTGCAGGTGGGGTAAATCGCCCTCATACTGTTGCAGCGCATATAAGCGGCACAAGAATTATCGAAGCGGGAAAATTTATGCTCTATTACATGCATGAGATGCAGCGGCTCTGGATGGCGCCGAGCCGCCTGATGGCGCAAAGCGCCCGCATTGCGATGCGAAATCCCCTGAATCCAATCGCTTACACGAATGCCGGCCGACATATGACTTCCATGGCGGACATGTACGAGCATCTCACCCGGCGCTTCGGCAAGCCGGAATGGGGGTTGGACAGCACCCTGATCGACGGTGAGGAAGTGGATGTGGAAGTCGATACCGTTGTGCATCGCACCTACTGCCACCTGCTGCATTTCAAGCGGGCCCTGAAGCGGGAACGGCAGGATCCGAAGTTGCTGGTCGTGGCCCCGCTAAGCGGTCACTACGCCACCCTGCTGCGCGGCACGGTTCAGGAAATGCTGCCGGACCATGAGGTCTATATCACGGATTGGCAGGATCCCCGGATGATCCCGATGTCCGAGGATAAATTCAATCTGAACGACTATATCGACTATCTGATCGATTTTCTGCACGTCCTGGGCCCGAACACCCATGTCATCGCAGTCTGTCAGCCGGCGGTTCCGGCCCTTGCGGCGACGGCCATCATGTCGGGCTGGGGCGATTTGTGCGCACCGGCCACCCTGACCATGATGGGTGGGCCGATCGATACGCGGGAATCGCCCACGCAGGTCAACAAACTGGCCAAGGAACAACCCATCGAGTGGTTCGAACGCAACGTCGTGGTGGAGGTTCCGCCGCCCTATCCGGGCGCTTTTCGAAAAGTCTATCCAGGCTTTATCCAACTGACCAACTTCATCGCCATGAACCTCGACCGGCATATGGCGTCGTACAACGAGTTGTTCGATCATCTGATTCGCGGGGACGACGACGCCGCCGAGCGGAAGATTGCCTTTTACGAAGAATACCGCGCGGTCATGGATCTGCCCGCTGAATATTACCTGCAGACCGTGAAGACCGTCTTTCAGGATCACGCACTGCCCAAGGGTGAGATGGTGGCGCGCTGGCACCCGGTCGACCTTGCGAAGATCGACCGCACGGCACTGCTCTGCGTGGAGGGAGAGTTGGATGACATCTCCGGCGTCGGCCAGACCAAGGCCGCCCTGACGCTGACGCCCAACCTTGCGGACGAGAAGAAGCACTATCACCTGCAGAAGGATGTCGGCCATTACGGCATCTTCAACGGCAGCAAATGGCGCGGTCAGATCGCGCCGGTCGTGAAGAAATGGATTCGCTCTCACGACCGGAGCGAAATCTCGAAAGCCGCCGCGTAAGCAGCTTCGCGGTCTATCGCGCTTTACACCGCACGATTAAGCATATTACATCGCCTGCTCCCTTACGGAGCAGGCGCTACCGGCAATTATGTCTTCGGAAAAATGAACAGACGCACGCATCTCCGGCAGCTTGAGGCCGAGAGCATCCATATCTTCCGCGAAGTCGCGGCGGAGTTCGAAAACCCGGTCATGATGTACTCGATCGGCAAGGACTCCTCCGTCCTTCTGCGCTTGGCCATGAAAGCCTTCGCGCCGAGCAAGATTCCCTTCCCGCTACTCCATATCGATACGACCTGGAAATTCCGCGAGATGATCACCTTCCGCGACCGGCTTGCGGCGGAACTGGGCGTCGACTTGCTGGTGCATACCAACCAGGAGGGGCTGGAGCAGGGGATCAATCCCTTCGCCAGCGGCTCCGCGGTGCATACGGATGTCATGAAGACCGTGGCGCTGAAACAGGCGCTAGACCATTACAAATTCGATTGCGCCATAGGGGGCGCACGCCGGGACGAAGAAAAATCGCGCGCCAAGGAACGGGTCATGTCCTTCCGCACACGCAATCACGGCTGGGACCCCAAGAACCAGCGGCCCGAACTGTGGGACATCTACAACTGCCGCATCAATAAGGGCGAAAGCGTCCGCGCCTTTCCGATCTCCAACTGGACCGAATTGGACATCTGGGAATATATCCTGCTGGAAGAGATACCTATCGTACCGCTCTACTTCGCCGCCGAACGCCCCGTCGTCGAACGTGACGGACAGTTGATCATGGTGGACGACGACCGCATGCCGCTCGACGGTGACACACCGGTCATGAAGACGGTGCGGTTCCGCACGCTGGGTTGCTATCCGCTAACCGCGGCCATCGAAAGTACGGCCGCCACCGTACAGGAGATCCTTGCCGAAACGCTGGTGGCGCGAACCTCCGAGCGCCAGGGCCGGATCATCGACCACGACCAGTCCGGCAGCATGGAAAAGAAAAAACAGGAGGGGTACTTCTGATGACCGCTCCCTCGACGGCCCAGGATATCGACGCTTTCCTGCGCGAACAGAGCAACAAGGACCTGCTGCGCTTCATCACCTGCGGCAGCGTCGACGATGGCAAGAGCACGCTGATCGGACGTCTGCTCTACGACTCCAAACTGATCTTCGAAGACCAGCTCGACGCCCTTGAGAGCGACAGCAAGAAAGTCGGCACGGTCGAGGACGGGATCGATTTCGCACTATTGGTAGACGGCCTGCAGGCGGAGCGCGAACAGGGCATTACCATCGATGTGGCGTATCGGTTCTTCACCACGGACAACCGGAAATTCATCGTCGTCGATGCGCCCGGTCATGAACAATACACCCGGAACATGGCGACCGGCGCGTCCCATGTCGACGCCGCGGTAATCCTGATAGACGCCCGCAAGGGCGTGCTGACGCAAACCAAGCGGCATACCTTTATCTCCCATCTGGTCGGGATCAAACAGGTCATCCTGGCGATCAATAAGATGGATCTTGTCAGCTATTCCGGCATCCAGTTCGAGGCGATCAAGGAGGACTACCTGGCCTTCGCCAAGCAAGTCGGGATAAACACGGTCATTCCCATTCCGCTATCGGCGTTAAAAGGCGACAACGTTCTGACGCGCAGCGCCACCATGGGCTGGTACGACGGGCCGACATTGCAGGAAGCCTTGGAAACCCTTCCGGCGGGCGGCGATCTGGACGCCCTCCCCATGCGCTTCCCGGTGCAGTGGGTAAACCGGCCGAATCTCGATTTCCGCGGTTTCAGCGGCACGCTGGCTTCCGGCACGCTTTCCGTGGGCGAGAAGGTCATGGTCATGCCATCCGGCAAGACCAGCACCGTCAAGGGCATACACGGACAAACGGGTGAGCGGACAGACGCGCTTTCCGGCGAGGCCATTACCATAACGCTGGAAGACGAGATCGATGTCAGCCGGGGCGACGTCATCGCGGCGGCAGAAACGCCGACGCAGATTACCGATCAGTTTGCCGCGCATCTTATCTGGATGACCGAACAGGCTTTGTTGCCCGGACGGCAGTACCTGCTGAAAACCGGCACGGCGACAGTCAACGCGACGGTTACCGAGATCAAGCATGCGGTCAACGTCAACACGTTGGAACATTTGTCGGCTAAGCAACTGGACCTCAACGCAGTCGCCTTCTGCAACCTGTCCCTGGACCGGGCCATCGCCTATGATCCCTACAAAGACAATTCGGTAACGGGATCCTTCATCTTGATCGACCGGTTCAGCAATCAGACAATCGGGGCCGGTATGATCGATTTCGGTCTGCGCCGCGCCACCAACCTGGTCTGGCAGGATCTGGACATCGACAAAGCCGAGCGGGCCCGCATGAAGGGCCAGAACGCCGGGGTCGTCTGGTTCACGGGCCTATCCGGCGCGGGGAAGTCGACCGTGGCCAATCTGGTCGAGAAACGGCTGCATTCGCTTGGCAAGCACACCTATATTCTGGATGGCGACAACGTCCGGCACGGTCTCAACCGGGATTTGGGTTTCACCGACGCCGACCGGGTCGAGAATATCCGCCGTGTCGGAGAAACCGCGAAGCTGTTCGTCGATGCAGGAATGATTGTACTGGTTTCCTTCATCTCGCCTTTCAGAAGCGAACGGCGCATGGTCCGCGACATGCTGGAGGATGGAGAGTTCTACGAGATCTTCGTCGACGCCTCGTTGGATGTCTGCGAAACCCGCGATCCGAAAGGGTTGTACGCCAAGGCGCGCGACGGCCAGATCAAGAACTTTACCGGCATTGACAGCCCGTATGAGCCGCCCGAACGGCCCGACCTGCATCTCAACACAGCGGACCTCGCCCCTGAACAGGCGGCGGAGAAGGTGATTGAGATGCTGCAGCAGAACCGCTTGATTTAACCTGCGCTGAAGCCGCGCTTCACAACGGTTCCTTGGCAAAGTCCGCCTTCTCGATCAGGCGGGATACGGCATAACCGAAGACAAGCCCCCAGAAGGCCGCGCCGATATTCAGAATGCTGATATTGGACACCGTGACCAGGAAGGTGACCAGCGCCCCCAGCACATGTGCGCCGCTGAAAGCCGATACAAAAGCCGCCTGCAAGACCCGCAACATCGCCAAGCCCGCCAGCGTGACGATAAAGGCGGCGGGCGCGGCCAGCAGAAACTGGGTGAAGACCGGGGAAAACAGGCCGAACAGAAGCGCCAGAAGCCCAACGACGATCCCGGGCGCGTAATGCTGCTTCGGTTCGCCTTCCCCCACGATAATCGCGTTCGTCGGCCCGGTCAGGCAACTGCACACGGTCCCGACCAAGCCCGCCGCCAGCGATCCCACACCGCAGGCGACGGATACCATGTTTACCGGCGGGTCGTGGCGCGCCGATGTCAGGACACCGAAACCCTGACCGTTCTGAACCACCAGCACAGTCACCGCCAAGGGAACAACCAGTTCAGCCATCGCCTGCAGGGAAAAGGCGGGCGTGGAGATAACCGGCTCAACCAGTTTGAGGGATAGATCCGGGTCCCCCTCGAAACCGCCGGCAGCCATGAAGATCGCAACCCCGACAATCAGTGCGCCGATCAAGGGCGGCATGCGGCTTCCCAGCATCGGGACCGCCATCAGTAGGACGAAGACCGCCGTCATCGGCCCCGCCAGCCAGAGTTCGCCATGCAGGGCGTGCACCCAGTCAGTCCCGAATTTCAGGAAAACTCCGGCCACCATCGCCATAACAATGGGCGTCGGAAACAGGGCCATGACCTTACGGACCCATCCCGTCACGCCGAGCAACGCCATCAACAGGCCGGTCGCCAGATAAGCCCCGACGACTTCATTGAAAGAGAGATGCTGCAGCGCCGGGCCGACCAGCACGATCCCCGGAATGGTCCAGAAGAAGACCAGGGGTTGGCGGTAGACCAGACACATCAGGATGCTGATCGCACCATTGACCGCAAAGGCCCCGAAGACCCAGGAGGCTAATTCCGCATCCCCAAGCCCGCCGCCCCGCCCCACCGCGAGCAGAATGGCTACCGGTCCGCTTGCCGCGAAGATAAAGGCGACAAACGCGTTGGCAATGAGTTGCGGATTGAGATCCGAGAGAATTCGTGCTGGACCTGGGAAAGGTCTGGCGAAAGGTTCCAGTGTCATGCGGCGCAGGTTAACCGACTCTTTCGGCCGCGTCTCGCCCTGCAATACGTCCCAACGTCACCGCCGTCAGCAACCCGTTCCCGGACAGATAGCCGCTGACCTCCGGCCCCGATACACCGCAGGCCGCACCGCCGCCCGCATAGAGGTTCGGCAGCGGGTCGTCGCCGCCTGACCGGAGAACCCGGGCGCGCCCATCGATGCGCAATCCCCCTTGCGTATGGAACAACGCCCCGGTGACCTTAATGGCATAGAAGGGGGCCTTCAGTGCAGCCGTTCGCGAGAAGTCGCGGCCGAACCGGTCGACGCCGTCCCCCCCGGTTTCGGCAATGGCGGCTTTGAGACGTTCGGCATCGACCGCTATCGAGGCGGCCAGGCCCTCCATAGTGTCCGCGGAGCGGACCGCACCTTGGGCCTCGGCATTCCGGTAGTCTTCAAAGGTCATCCCAAGCGCATGCAGTCTCGCATCGTATATGTTCCAGGCGGTGCGGTCCGGCTGCGCCAGCACGGTGACGCTTTGCTCCGAATAACCTTGATGTTCGTTAGAGAACCGCTCGCCGCGGTTGTTGACCTGAATGCCGCCTTCCATCATCAGCGCCCAGGTGATCAGGATGCCGTGCGGCGTCGCCACCGATCCGTGCCCCTGGTAGGCCGTCATGTGCCTGGCCTCGCCGCCAAGCGCGACACCCCAATTTACCGCATCGCCCTGATTGCCCGTATGGCCAAAGTAGTCGGCGTCGGCCATTTCCGGTATATGGCGGCTTACCATTGCCGGATTTCCGCCATAACCGTTGCAGGCCAGGATCAGCACGTCGCAGCCGATATCCTCAACGCCGCCGTCCGGGCGGGTAAGGCGGACGCCGGACACGACGCCATCCGCCGAGGCAAACAGAGCAGTCACATGGGCATCCGTCGCAATATCGACCCCGGCCCGATTCGCAGCCGCCAGCAGCATCGCGATCAACGTGATGCCCGTCTTGTCGGGCGGTGCGTGCATCCGTTCAACCGTATGGCCGGGAAAGAGAAAACCCTGAACCAGGTGCAAGTCGATGTCCGCATGCCCGTTCAGCCAGTCAATGACCGGCCCGGATTCCGCCGTGACCGCCCCCACGATTGCCGGGTCCGCCCGGCCCTTCGCCTTTCCCTGAATGTCCTTCGCCAGGAGAGCAGGTGAATCCTCGACTCCCGCCCGGCGCTGCACCATGGAACCGGCCGCCGGGATCATACCGGACGACAGGGCCGTCGATCCGCTTGGGCTCGCGTCCCGCTCCAGCACCAGAACCTCCACGCCCGCCTCCCGAACCGCAAGCGCCGCGGTCAAACCGCAAGCCCCCGCGCCGACAACGACAATCGGGACATGAAGGTCGAACGCATCCGGCGGCGTGAGCAGTGTCACGAGAGCGCCCCAATCAGCCGGTCGCAGGTCTCGATCTCTGCAATGCTGCGGAGCGCGTCTATATTGGTCCGGTGCACCGCCGAATCGAAGGCGGCGCAGCCGTCCTCAAGCACCGTGACGTGGAAGTCGCGCACATGGGCAACGCGCACGGTGGAGGCGACCCCGCCATTGGTTACGATACCGGCGGCCACGAGATGCTCGATCCCCGCTTTGCGCAGAACCCATTCAAGGCGGCTCATATAGAAGGCGGAGAAAGCAACCTTCTCCACGGTAAAGTCGGCCGGCGCGAGGTCATCGACGAGAGCCTGTCCCCATCCCCCCGGCAGGAAATCCCCTTTTCGCAGAAAAGGCCGCAGCCTGCGCAGATGGTCCGAGATCATCGGCTTACCGCCTCGTCCCGGCACCAGCGTGAAATGGGTTGAAACGATCCAACCGCCGGCCCGCCGGAAGGCTTGCGCCACGGGGGCGAGACGCCCCGGCAAGGCCGCGATGTCGGCACTGGCAGCGCCGCCGCGTGCATAGGCCCCATCGGGGTGGATGAAGTCGTTCTGTAAATCGACCAGCAGCAGGGCCGTGTTCCGGATGTTCGATGCGTCCATGACCGGCCTACGCCGCCCGCTCGATGATCAGATTGCCGAACCTGTCCACGGCGGCCTCCAGATCCGACTCGACGAAGATCGTCGTATCCGCCTGTTCCAACAGGGCCGGACCTTGAATACGGCTTCCGACCGGCAAGGCCATGCGGTCGTAGATCGTAGTCTCCAGCCACGCGCCGTCCTGCCAGACCTGCCGGGCGCCCAACACGGCAGCCGCGACATCGGTCGCGTTCTTGGGCGCAAGCAGGATCAGATCGAACTTCGGC
>JANQIT010000007.1 GCA_028282025.1 Hwanghaeella sp.
GGATCTGACCGGGATCGTTCGGATCGGAATCTCGGATACGATGGTCGCAAGCTGGTTTCCCGATTTTCTGATCGATCTGCGCAAATCGCATCCGGGTATTACAGTGGAGATGTTCGTTCGCGGTTCCCCGCATCTGCAAGACGACCTCACAGCGAATAGTACGGATATCGCGTTCCTGGTCGGCACGATGTCGAACCCGTCTGTCATCGCCCGCGATTTCTGCACATGCGATATGGGCTTTGTGGCCGCGCCGGAACTGGGTCTGCACGGCAGGCCGCTCCAGCCCGCCGACCTGTCCAACCTCCATTTCTTCACCTTTGAGAAAGTGTCCCTCCCTTATCCGCAACTCGTGCATGCCCTGAAGAGTCACGGCATTTCCGCGAACCTGAACGCCATCACCTCGCTGCATTCCATCAAACTGTTGACCCGCAAGGGCCTTGGCGTCGGATACCTGCCCTTGGTCGCCCTGCGAGAGGACCTTTCCTCCGGCCGGCTGGTGCGCTTGGACCCGCCCTTCGACCTGCCGAGTCTGCCGTTCTCCGTGTGCTACAATGACGGGCCGCAGAAACATATCGCTCAGATCATCGCCAATGCGGCAGGCGATTTCGTCAGGGATTGGAGCGGCGGCGACTCCATAAAAATTTCTTATTGAGAATGATCGTCACTTTACGCTTTTTTCTTTAACGTCCCGCGCAATACAGTCCGTATAAAATACGGAGTTGAGCAAACATGGATTGGCGTCTCGCCTCTGATATCGGCGGCACTTTCACGGATCTCGCCTATATTTCCAGCGACGGCGAACTGGTAACGGCGAAGGTGCCGTCCTCCCCGCCCCAGTACGGGCGCGCCGTTGTCGACGGGGCCGGGCAATTGGCGAAGACCGCCGGGCTGGCGCTCGCCGACATGACGGAGATGGTGCATGGCTGCACCGTCGCGACGAACGCAATCCTTGAAGGCAAAGGCGCGCGGACCGCCCTTGTCACGACGGGCGGGTTTCGCGATGTGCTGGAGCTGCGCCGCATACGCGTGCCGCGCCTTTACGAGCCCCTCTACGTCAAACCCGAACCGCTGGCCCCGCGTAATCTGCGTTTCGAAGTGACGGAGCGGATCGGCGCGGACGGTTCGGTCGTGACGCCGCTCGACGAGGCGCAACTGGACTCTGTCGCCGCGGAGATCGCCAAGGTCGATGTCGAGGCGGTCGCCGTCTGCTTTCTGCATTCCTATCGGAACGAAACGCATGAGCGGCGGGCCGGGGACATTCTTCGGTCCGCCCTTCCCGGCCTGTTCGTCACCCTTTCCGTCGATGTCCTCCCCCAAATGCGGGAATACGAACGCACCTCCACCACGGTGGTGAACGCCTATGTCGGCCCGCCGGTGAAGACCTATCTGGACGGCATGCAGCGGGACCTGAAGGCGGCGGGCTGTCCGGCGCACGTCTCGGTTATGCAAAGTTCCGGCGGGGTGGTCGATGCGGAAGCGGTGAAGGAAAAGCCCGCGCAGATCGTCGAATGCGGCCCCGCCGCGGGCGTCGTCGGCGCGGCGTGGCTGGCCGGGACGCTCGGCCAGAAGAACCTGATTACCTTCGATATGGGCGGCACGACGGCCAAAGGGTCCATGATCGAAAACGGCGGCCTGATTTTCGCCGAAGATTATGAAGTCGGCGATTCCATGAACACGCCCGGGGCCATCGCCGGCGGCGGCGGTTATGCGCTGCGTCTGCCGGTAATCGACATTTCCGAGGTGGGCGCGGGAGGCGGCTCCTATGTCTGGTTGGATCGCGCCGGGGCCATCAAGGTCGGCCCCCAAAGCGCCGGCGCCGCCCCCGGCCCGGCCTGTTACAACGAGGGGGGAACCCGCCCCACGGTGACCGACGCGAATGTCGTGCTGGGATTCCTGAATCAATCGAGCCTGGCGGGGGGCTCCGTCCCCATCGACGCCTCACTGTCGCGCGCGGCCCTGCAAGAGACCATCGCAATCCCCGTCGGGCTTGACCTGTTCGCCGCGGCTTATGGCGTTCATCAGGTTGCGAACGCCACCATGGTCCGCGCCATTAAGGCGGTCACGACCTACCGCGGCAGAGATCCGCGGGAATTCGCCCTGGCGGCGTTTGGCGGAAACGGCGGCGTTCACGGCGTGGGCATCGCCCGCAGCCTCGACATTCGCCGTGTCATCGTTCCGCCCGCCGCCGGCGTATTCAGCGCGGTCGGTCTGTTGCTCGCGGAAAAATCCGTCTCCGTCGTCCGCGCCTTCTCCTGCGACCTGAAATCCCTGGACCGCACCGCGGCCGACGCGGCAATCGACGCCTTGCGTTCGGACGCGCGGCGTCTGCTGGACATTTCGGAGGATAAAGCCGCCTACCGGCTGCAAGCGGAGTTGCGCTATGTCGGACAGGCCTTCGAACTGACGGTCGATCTGAAAGCGGACAGCGCCGCCGCACTGGACCTCGCCGAACTGCGCCGCCGCTTCGATGCGGAATATGCACAGCGGTTCGGCCACGCCTTCGACGCCGAGAAACCCGTTGAAATCGTTTCCCTGAAACTGATCGGACGGGACAGGACCCACCGGACAGCAAGCAGCCTGACCCTGCACGCCACCCCGGCCGGGCAAAGTGTCCGCGACGTCTGGTTCGGACCCGACCATGGCCTGCACAGCACCCGGATCGTCGGACGCGCCGAATTATCGCCGACACCGGAGCAAGGGCCGCTCATCGTAGAGGAATACGAAGGCACGACCGTGGTGCCGCCGGATGCACAGGTTCACCGGGACGCCAACAGTAATATCGTCATCGATCTGGATGGAGGCGTGTGACCATGGCACTGAAAACCGACCCGTTTCTGCTTGAAGTTCTACGCTATGCTTTCGACACGATCGCGGAGGAAATCACGCTGACAATCGTCCGCACCGCCTATAGCCAAATCGTGCGGGACAGTTTGGACTTCTCCACGGCCCTGTGCGACGCCCAGGGAAAAACCCTGGCGCAGGGCGTCTGCACGCCCATGCATCTCGGCGCGTTCCATGACGCCTTGCAGGCGATGCGGGCGAAAGTCGGCGACGATATCCATCCGGGCGATGTGTTCGTCATGAACGATCCCTACGCCGCCGCCGGTCAGCATCTGCCGGACATCTACGTAGTGCAGCCGATCTTCTATCGGGACACGCTGCGCGGCTGGTCGGCCAATCTGGCGCATCATTCCGACGTCGGTGGAATCGTCGCCGGTTCGAACGCGCTGGGCGCGCGGGAAATCTGGCAGGAGGGCCTGCGCATTCCGGTCCTGAAACTGATCGACCGGGGGCGGAAGAATGAAACCCTGTGGGAGATGATCGCGCTCAACGTGCGAACGCCGGACATGGTCCTCGGCGATCTTCAGGCGCAGATCGCGGCCTGCGAAATCGGGGCCCGGGGTCTGGTAAAACTTTACGAACGCTATGGCGTGGAGCTGTTGGAACAAGCCATGGCGGACCTGAACGCCTATGCGCTACGCCTCGCCAAGGCCGAGATTTCTGATATCCCCGACGGCGTCTACCGCTTCACCGATCATATCGACGGAATCGGCGACGATCCGGAACCGGTCGTTCTGAATGTGGCCGTAACCATCGAAGGCGACCGCGCCATCGTCGATTGGGCGGGATCGAGCCCGCAAGTTGAGGGGGGGATCAACTCGACTTTTCCCTTCACGAAAGCCTGCGCTTTCGCCGCGATCCGTTCGCTTATGGCGGCCGACGTTCCGAACTGCCACGGATTCACCGAGGCTATCGAGGTCCGCGCCGAAGAGGGCAGCGTGGTGCGGCCCGTATCCCCCGGCCCATGCGGCGCACGCGGGATCACGGGATACCGCATGATCGACTGCCTGTTCGGCGCGTTGGCCCAGGCCACCCCCGGGAAGGTGACAGCGGACGGCTCCGGCGGCTCCACGCTTCCGACGATTTCCGGCATGCATGACGGCAAGCTCTTCGTCTTCTGCGAAACCGCGATGGGTACCTGGGGCGCAAGCCGCGACCACGATGGGCAGGAGGGCGTCCCCCATATCGGCGCGAACCAATCCAATGTGCCGATTGAAATGATCGAAAACACCTACCCGCTGCGCATCGAACGGTATGAGTTCGTGCGCGATACCGGCGGCGCGGGCCGGATGCGCGGCGGCATGGCGATTCGGCGGGAATACCGTCTGCTGGCGAATTCGGCGGATCTGAACGTCCGTTCGGACAAACGGGCCTTCCCGCCGCACGGGTTGGAAGGGGGAACCGATGGCAATCCATCCTCCAACCGCGTGATCGGAGAGGGGCGCGACGACCTGCTGCCGGTACTCCTGGCCTCTCCGGCGCCGATGCGCGGGGGCGAGGTGTTCAGCCACATCATGCCGTCCGGCGGTGGATTCGGCCCCGCCTTCGAAAGAGACCCGGCGCGGGTCCTGAAGGACGTCACACTGGACAAGGTAAGCCGGAAGGGCGCCGAGGAACAGTATGGCGTCATCCTGGATGAAACGGTCGACGGGCTCTCGGTCAATTACGAAGAGACGCGGAGAAGGCGGGCGTCCTGACGCCGTTTGCGCTTGTACGCGCCGCCCCCGTGCGGCGATCTGCGATAAGCCCATTCAACGGCCGGGCCGCCGGGGCTTGTGCGAATGCGCAAAAGATTTCACAAGACATTGAAACCGCACGGCGTTGCGTGTTCAAATAGCTGCAATCCGCTTTACCCAATAACTAGGCGAGTTCGAACCGATGCTTCATAACCTGATCAAGTCCGTGGACAGTGTCCTCGATGTCCCAAGCGCCGACGCGCACTGCGACATTCCGTGCAAAATCTACGATCCGTCGACGGCGATCATCGCGGCGCTTTCCGTCGTTCGCCTGATGGATATCGCAAAGGAAGCCTCCGAGAACGGCGATATGACCTCTCTTGCAACGCAAAACACAATTGCCCGTTGCGTGATGCGCAAGGAAGAGGAAGCGGAGAAGGCCAAGCATGAAATCCGCATCATCTGGGGCGATTTCTTCAAGGCGCCGCAATTCGAGAAATTCCCGAACGCGCATGACGTGGTGCATACGATCATGCTGAAGGGAAGCGCCTGCAAACAGGGGATGAACCGGGCGGACGGCGAAGCGCTGGTCGAAGCCGTGAATCAGTTCGCCGAAATGTTCTGGGCGGCCAAGGACGTTGAAACCGTCCGCAAGACCTGCCCCTACCCGCCCAGCATGGACGTCGTCTACCCCGTCCTCTGATGTTTGCCTTTGGGCCTGGACTGGAACCGCGCCGAACCAAACTCCCCTGGGGTTTGGTTCGCGTGTCCGGAAACAGCATGGCACCGCTGCTCGCCGATGGGGATTTCGCGATCTATCGGCGGGTCCGCCGCCCTGGAGACATTGCGCCGGGTTCCGTAATCGTCGCCATGCATTCCCAATTCGGCATGATCGTGAAAAGGGTCGATGCCGTATCGCCCGAATTCGAGTATACACTGAGCGGCGTATCGACCCTATCGACCGGGCCGCAGCATCTCGGCCGGATAAGACACGACCAAGTCATCGGTATCGTCTCGCTCCGCATTGCGCCATCAGGACTCTCTTTCGTCGGAAAGACATCTGTTCCCGCATCGCCGGTCGGCGTGTCGGGCTAGCGCCTCACCTCTTCCATACGCACGCTGAGACAATCGGCCCGGCGGCAGCTCAAAAGCGCAGCCGCCCGCTGCACAGGTGGGCTTGCGCCGCCGCTTGCCGCAATCGCACGCAAACAGTCTTTCCCGCGCAGGCGGTGGAAAACCCGGACGAACGCCGTAAGGTGTCGCCTCTATACGAATTCCGGTTCAGGGGGGTGAAGCATGGCTATTTTGGTTACCGGCGCGCTGGGACATATCGGAATGTGGGTGGCGACCCGCCTGCTGGAAGAAGGAGACTCGGTCATCGCCTTCGACCAGCACATGGCGGAATTCGACAGGCTGGCGACGGACGAGTTGAAGGCGCACAGCGCAAGGATCGAACGGGAGACGGGCGACGTCACCGACCCCGCCGCCGTGGAGGCGCTTTTCGCCAAACATGCGGGCAAGATCGACGGCGTGATCCACATCGCCTCGGTCGCCGGGGTTCCCGCCTTCACGGAACAACCGCGCCGCTTCATCGACCTGAACGTGATGGGAACCGTAAATGTGCTGGATGCGGCGCGCACCCACGGCGTGAAAAAATTCACCTTCATCTCCTCCGGCGCAGTCTATGGCACACGGCAAGGCCCGATGAAGGAGGCTGATTGCCCGACACCCAGCGATCTTTACGGTGCGACGAAGCTGGCCGGCGAGGAAATGACCCTGAAGTTCGGCGATACCTACGGCATGGAGACGGTCTGCACCCGCGTCTATTTCGTTTACGGCCCCGGCCGTCGGCCCGACCCGATGTTCCCGATCTATCGCTGGGCTTTCGCCCCTCTGGACGGCGTCATGGGACTGAGCCACGAGAGCGGCGCGGACCAGATGCTTGACTTCACCCATGTATTCGACACGGCGCAAGGCATCGTGAAGGCGCACCGCGCCCTACCCACGAAGAACCGCATCTATAACATCACCAGCGGTGTCGCGGTGCGGCTGGGCGATGTAGTGGATTTCGTGAAAGATCACCTTGGGACAAAGACGGGCATTACCCTGGGCCCCGGCAAGGCGGTTCCCCGTGGTGCGCCGCTGGACATTTCCCGCGCCAAGGCGGATCTGGGTTTCGAGCCGGAATTCGCCGATATCCGCAACGGCATCCGGCACTATCACACCTGGCTTCAGGACTCAGACTATGGAAAAGCCTGACCGCGGCTTCAGCCGATGTTCAGTCTGTAGAAACCGGCGGCGTTTCCGCTGAACAGCATTTCCTGTTCCGCGCGCGGAAAATCCCGGACGATATCCATGATGCCGTCCAAGATCGTTTTGAAAGAGGCCCGCAACCGGCAAACCGGCAGATTGCTGGCGAACATGCAGCGTTCGATCCCGAAGATCTCTATCGTTTCCATTACCACACGGCGGTTGTCTTCAAGCCGCCAAGGCGCGTCCTTCAGCCCTAGTTCGGAAATCTTCACCATCACGTTCGGGGCGTCCGCGACGATCACCATGTTTTCCCGCCACGCAGCCAGCCCGTCGGCGCTACGGTCCCAAGGCAAGCCGGCGTGATTGAGCACCACCGGGGTTTCGGGGAACTTTTCGATTACATCCACCGCTTCCGGCAGGTGCCAGTAGGGAACGCGTAAATCGTAGGAAAGACCGTATTTCCCCAGCAGGGCATAGCCCGCGAGCCAATCGGGGTCCTGCATACTTCCCGGCCGCCCCCTGACGGAATCAGCCTGGTCCGGGTCGCGGGCGGTCAACGGCTTGGAACGGACACCGCGCATCATCGGATAGCGGCAATGCCCCTCCAGCACCTCTTCGCAGTTCTCTTTCGCCAACCAGACATGCCCCACCACCGCATTGGGCATTCCCGTGTCCGCCGCAAGGCGATGCAGCCAGTCGGTTTCGGCGACCTGCGCCTCCCTGTCCCACTCCGCATCCACATGCACGGTTGCAACAACATTGTAGCCCTGGGTTTCCGCCCGGTAATCGTCAGGCAGGAAGTTCCGTTTCAAGGCCTCATAGTCGCCGAGGAAAAAGTGCTCTTCCGGTGCGTCGGAGAGCCAGGGATAATAATTTTTGTCCAAATCCCACAGATGATGGTGGGCGTCGACGATCTTCAACGGCTCGGTCATGGCTGTATTTCCGGTTCTATTTTCGGCGGGGCGTCCTTTGGCCTACCGTCAGCACCGCCCACCGGGCCGGGCCGTTGGAACCGCCGACACCATCAGACTAACCGGGAACCGTGAAAAGATCGCACAATCCTGCATTACAGAAACTCCATACGCGCACTGAACTAACCGCGCGATTGGATCTTACACATCCCTGAATAGCAAGAGCGTTTACCGATCGCAGCACCCGCAAAAACCGGCGCAGATGCAGTCCGGATCGTTTGAAGAGCTTTGGTATTGCAGCGTATGATACCGCGAGAGCGTCGCAGGAATGGACCGGACTGCATGTGGTCCCCTGAAGGGCAACGGATTGGAAAGTATGCATGGCGGTCGCACGATCGAAGCTGAATACGAGCGAGCTTTCGCTGCTCCAATTCTGGGATGGCCGGCGCGGTGACCGCACCATGCCGGAGAGACCGGACTTCGCCGCGGAAGATCTGCATCCCTGGATTGGGAATCTCCATCTTCTGGAACCTGTCGGGGGAGGCGCCGATTTCAGATATGCAATCTTCACCACCCGCACGCTGATCGGCGTGGATCAGGACATGACCGGGAAACTCGTCAGCGACTGGGACGAACTGCGGGCCGGTTACGCCAAACGGCTGTACAGCACCGTTATGGAACACGCCCGCCCCATCTACAGCGCGCTTCCCGAACGGTATCACGACGATTGGATCTTCTATTCGCGCATCTGCCTGCCGTTGGGACGCGGCGAAACGATCACCCACATCATGACGATGATATCCCATATCGAAGAAGGTCTGGAAGAGACCGTTCTACCGTCCGTCATCGAGTTCTGACGCCTCTACGTTCGCCGCCTCGGCCGGCGAGCGGCCAGCCCGGACTACATCCCCTCCGCGCCGCCCCGTAGCCATGCACAGGCGGCCCGCTCCGTATACCCGGACCGGGCTTCGGTACCACCGATGGCGGAACCGCATATCCATCCAAATTTTATTGTTTTTGTGCACTGCACAAAATTTCTCTTGATTATACAATTTCCTCGTATATATTTCGATTGCTGCACCGCAGCATTCTCAGCTCGGGGATGCCGTTGTGGGCCCCGGCAACAACCGTTCGCCACGCATGTGGGAACCCAAAGGAGATTGTTCAGATGCCGAAAAGCACGAAAGCCAACGCCGCCGATCCTTTCGCAGGTATGCGGAACAGTTTTGTAGACGCCGCCACCGCCAATCAGGCGCAGGCGTTCGAATTCGCCAGCACCAAGCTTGCCAGCGCGAAGGATGCCGCGACCGAACAGGTTGAGAAGGTTCAAGCCGCGGTGCAAGCCAATGTCGATGCGGCCATCGCCGCCGGCCAGGCGCTGTATTCCGGCGCCGAGAAGATTGGCACGCATGTTCAGAACGAATTCACGGCCCGCGCCGATGCGCGCGTCGCCGCCGCCCAAAAAGCCGTCGGCGCCAAGTCCCTGCAGGATTTGTTCGTCATTCAGTCCGCGCTTGTGGAAGCCGAACAGGAAAGTGTCCGGGCCTTTTTCGACACGATGGCGAATTTGGCGCAGACCACAGCCAACGACGCGCTGAAGCCGGTCCAGGACCGCTTCAACGAAGGGCTGAAAGCCTTCAACATGCCGGCCGCCTAACCCCGGCCACGGTCAAGGTCCACGCGACCGTGCACCCCGGTGGTTTCCACCGGGGTGTTTCATTTTGAGGTGATTGTGACGCCAATCGGAAAAGCCGGTGGCGTCCAGGCCTCGGCATGTCAGCGCCTGGACTGCCGCTTATCGCCTCCATCAATGCCGGTTTTGGCCGCGTCCCCCGCCACATAGGTCTCCATGACTGACCGGTCGTCGCCCAGCGTCTGAAGCACGAACAACTCTTCCGCCAACGTTTCAACCGTGTCCATACGCAGCGCCATGGCGGGCGTGGCGCGGCAGTTCAGGACCACGATATCGGCCTCCGACCCGGCGTCCAGCGTGCCGATCCGGTCGGCGAGTTGCAGCGCCTCGGCGTTGCCCAGGGTCGACCAGTAGAAGGCGCGCAGCGGGTCGAGATTCTGGTTGCGCAGTTGCAGCACCTTGTAGCCCTCGTCCATCGTCCGCAGCATCGAATAATTGGTGCCGCCGCCAACATCCGTGGCGATGGCCCGCCGCACGCCGCGCTCCCGCAATCCTGCCTCGTCATACAGGCCGCTGCCCAGGAACAGGTTGGAGGTTGGACAGAAAACCGCGACCGAGCCTGTTTCCGCCATCGCGCCCCTCTCCCGGTCGGACAGGTGAATCGCATGCCCGAAAAGACTGCGCGGACCGGCAAGGCCATAGCGCTCATAGACGTCCAGATAATCGCGGGCTTCCGGATAAAGCCGGGCCGTGAGCGCGATTTCCGCATCGTTTTCCGACAGGTGAGTCTGAAGATAACAGTCGGGATGCGCCGCCATCAGCGCCTCGGCCATTTCCATCTGCGCCGGCGTGGAGGTAATGGCGAAGCGCGGCGTCACCGCATAGAGCGCACGGCCCGCGCCGTGCCATTTCTCAATCAGCGCCTTGCTGTCGTCATAGGCGGATTGCGGCGTGTCGCGCAGCGCCTCCGGCGCGTTGCGGTCCATCAGCACCTTCCCGCCGATCATGCGAAGATTACGCGCGGCCGCCTCGTCGAAGAAGGCTTCCGCGGAGTCGGGGTGGACGGTGCAATAGGCGACCGCGGTCGTCGTGCCGTGCCGGGTCAATTCATCGAAAAAGCGCCCGGCGATCCGCCGCCCATGGGCATAGTCCGCGAATTTCGTCTCTTCCGGGAAGGTGTAATTCTCCAGCCAGTCGAGCAGCTTGGCGCCCCAGGAGGCGATAACCTGCATTTGCGGATAGTGGGCATGGGTATCGATGAAGCCGGGCAGCAGCAAATGCGGCCGATGGTCGGCAATCTCCGCATCCGCCGTCTCGACGTCGCCCCAATCGCCGACGGCCTTTATCAGACCGCCCTCGATCCGGACCGCACCGTCCTCGATATATCGATAAGACCCACGGTCGGTAACGCCCGCCGGCTCGCTGAGGAAGCTCAGCACCCGCCCGCGCAGAACAAGCGCTGTCATCTCAGTGCTTCGCCCCACGGCTGGTTTCGTACCACAAGGCGATCAGGCTGCGTTCTTCCGGCTCCATATAGGAGACATTGGCCGGCGGCATGGCGTGCGACAAGCCTGCCTGCAGATAGATCTCCCGCGCATGGGCCGCGACCTGCGCTTCGGTCTCCAGCAGCACGCCCTTGGGCGCGACCGGAATGCCGTCCCAGCCCGGTTCCTCTGCGTGGCACATGGAACAACGGGTCAGCACCGTGTCGTAGACCGCCTCGAAATGCAGAGAGGATGCAAACTGTGCAGACGGCCCCCGGATTTCCGCCGCTTCCGCCTCTTCCAGCGGCGCCGCCACCGTCCCCGGCAGCATGGACAGCCAGACAATCGCCGCGAACAGCGCCGCCGTCACCCCCCAGGTCCAGGCCGGTTTGCCCCGCCGCGCATGCATGCTGTTGAAGTAATGCCGGATCGACACCCCCATCAGAAAGACCAGACTGGCGATCACCCAGTTATATTCCGTGGCGAAGGCCAGCGGATAGTGATTGGACAGCATCAGGAACAGGACCGGCAGGGTCAGATAGTTGTTATGGGTGGATCGCAGCTTGGCGATCTTGCCGTATTTGGCGTCGGGCGTGCGGCCCGCCTTCAAGTCGGCCACCACGATCTTCTGGTTCGGAATGATCACCATGAAGACGTTGGCGGACATGACGGTCGCCGTGATCGCCCCCAAATGCAGTAGCGCCGCGCGCCCGGTGAAGATCTGCGTATAGCCCCAGGCGAACGCCACCAGCACGCCATAGAGCAGGATCATCAGAAGCGTCGGATTGTCGCCCAACGGCGACCGGCAGAGAAGATCGTAAATCGCCCAGGCCGCGACCAGCGACCCGATGGAAGCCAGCACCGCGATCTCCACGCTGGTGTCCCAAACCTCTGCATCGATCAGGTACAGGTCCGCCCCCGCGTAATAGACGATGGCGAGCAGGGCGAAGCCCGACAGCCAAGTCGCATAGCTTTCCCATTTGAACCAGGTCAGATGTTCGGGCAGGGCGTCGGGCGCGACCAGATACTTCCGGATATGGTAAAAGCCGCCGCCATGGACTTGCCATTCCTCGCCATGGACGCCGTCCGGCAGCGCGGGCGCTTTCCGCAAGCCCAGATCCAGCGCGATGAAATAGAAGGACGAGCCGATCCAGGCGATCCCGGTGATGACATGCACCCACCGGGCCGCAAAGGACAGCCATTCCATCAAGATTGCCGACTCCACGACACGCCCCCTTCTTGGTGACAACCGGCCCACTCTCGCAGATATCTTTTTCTTGAAAAACCAATAAGAGTTGGGTTTTCTTTCTAGATAATATTGATAATCGAGAGGCGGCGGTGCCCTATCTGGACAGTATCCGGGTTTTCGTCAGAACCGTCGAATTGGGGAGCATCACGGCCGCCGGGCGCGATCAGCGCCTGACCCCCGCGGTCGCCAGCAACCGCATCAAGGAGTTGGAGAACCGGCTTGGCATCCGGCTGTTCAACCGCACCACCCGCAAGATCGCGCCGACCGAAATCGGCCGCCTGTTCTACGAGCACGCCAGGCGCGTGATCGACGCGCTGGACGAGGCGGAGGCGGTGGTCGACGGATTCTCGCAGCAACCGCGCGGCTCGATCCGGGTGACCGCGCCCCTGGGCCTCGCCCGCCGGGTGATCGCGCCGCTGGTGCCGGAGTTCAACAGGATCTATCCCGACCTGGCCATCCGCCTGCGGCTCTCGGACCGAAAGGTCGACATGTTCGACGAGAATGTGGATGTCGCCTTCGTTCTGGGCACGCTGGAGGATTCCAGCATGAAGGCGCGCAAGATCATGGATTGCCGCCGCGTCCTCTGCGCCGCCCCATCCTATCTGAGAGAACACGGCGCGCCGGAGACGCCCAACGACTTGCTGAACGGCAGCCACCGCTGCCTGCTGCTCCGCTTTCCCGGGTCGTCGGAATATTTCTGGACGCTGCAGACCGAGGAAGGGCTGCAAAAATTCAACGTCACCGGCCCCTACGATGCGGACGAGGGCGATGTCCTGATCCAGTGGGCGGTGGAAGGCTGGGGCATCGTCAACAAACCCTTCTACGAAGTCGCCGACCACATCCGCGCCGGCGCGCTGATCCCCATCCTGGAAGCCACCCCGCCCCCGCCGTCCCGCTTCGCCTGTCTCTACCCGCACCGGCGGCTGCAAGACCCCAAGATCAGGCTCTTTATCGATTTCATGGTGGAGAGGTGCCGCGCGCGGATGTTGGAGATGGTGGGGTGACGAAACTAGGTGAACTGTCACCGTAGCTCCAAAGTAACGGCGGCTGTCAGGTAGCTACCGTCTCGGTACCGTAAACTGTTAGCGATTTCTGTACCGAACTCAAAGTTGTTGCCAATCGACGAACCATCCGCTTCGGTTAGATGTGGCTTACGGACTGCTCGCGTGATCCGTAGTGCCGTGTGTACTCTTCCAGTCCGCGCAGCCCTGCGCGCTGAGTCGCGTCATAAGTTTCCTGGTTCATGTAGACCGCGCCAGCTTCACTATTGCGGAGACACCAAAATGGAAACGTCTCGAGTTTTGCACGCAATTCCGGCGTGGCCTGAATGGTCGCAATAGCTTCCTTCTCTCGGTAACTCGGCATGAAATCACCGGAGATAGAATGCGGTTCGCGTGAACGCGGGCGGTGCATGGTGCGGCTCTTTAGATCATAGATCCATTTGGAGTCGCCAGCCATGGGAGGTTCTTGAAAGGTCGCACCGATATCGTCTATTTCCACAAGTCGCGGAAATGTAACCCGATAAATCTCTTCCCGATTTACTTTGTGACCCTTCTTGTTGAATACCGCCGTTGGATGAAAGACATATCCTATCGGATCTATTTCTTCGATAAGGTCCTTCATCGCCTGTGTTACGCATGCCCCACGTCCTCCGCCGGTTATGGCGGGGATCCATTCCTTTTCACGTTTCTTGCTTAGTACTATGAAGTGAAAATTTGGCGTTAACGCACACATATCCGGAGCGCGAAACATCTTTGCATAAGGCAAACTTGTCGAGTCGGGCTCGGTGTAAGGTGGGGCATCTCGCCAAATGTGCTGGTACTTGAAATAGTAATCTTCTTCTTTGTCATACTCTATGGTTTGATCTAAGCGATTTGCTGCTCGGTGAGTTAGCTCGAAGCGGAAAATCACTGATCTGTCCCTTCGGTTTCTAAGGAAAGGATCAGTCTCTGGTTTCCAGACTCGCTATCAGCCTCCTCGCGAATGTGAAAACGTTCCGTCTCCGTCACGCCGAGCGTTTCGCCGGGCCGTAGCACGGGACCGTTTAGGAACAGATAGGCGACGATGCCGAACAGGCGTTGCATGACCTGACCCCGTTCCCATGGGATGGGTGTGATTTCCAATTCGTACCCTGTCAGCATGGCAAGTCCTTGTGTGAAGCCACCGACATTGTCGCCGTCCGGATAGACGCGATCGGAAACCCAGAATTTTTGCGGCAGATGCGCCCCACCGCCATCTTCGCCGCTGCTCTGCAGTTCCATGGCCTTGAAGGCGCCGTTCACTTGTTCATCGAACCCCTGCCAATCCAGCAGCACTTCACTGTTGGACCAAAAGGCGCCCATCCCGCCGAAGGACTCGCCCGACATGACGGACAGGAACATGACATGCACCATCATGGAAACCCGCAACACCAAACGCCCGTAGCAGGGCCACAACGCGAAAGGAGGAGCACCCAAACATCCTCAAAGGAAGCCGCTTAAACTGAACCTATGGGAACCATAGACCATCAGATAGTTCGCGTTTTTGCAAACACCGGTAAGCTGCCGCCGTGATCCCATTGAAAATCACTCATTACCTACCTCTTCTCCCACGGGTAACCCGCTGTATAAACAGATTTCGTTGATTTTTCGCTGGCCGAGATATTCATAGACGACACCCGTGACGGTGTTTGTGATTCCGACGACATTTCGGAAAATTTGCGCGCGTTCCTTGATGTCTTCAATAGATGCTGGCGGTCTTGGATACGTCCGCCGAGTAAAAAAATATACTCTTCCATCATATTTAAATAATGTTGTAATCTCCCTTTTTACATCCATTCTAGTCATATCCCGAGTATATAGGCTCCTGGGGTCTATTACCTGGAAGGCCGATTTTAGTTCGTCAGGAACCTTTTTTATTTCATACCAGCGCGGCCAAGTATTGTTCGGTTCCGTACCAAAATAGGAAAGCCGAATGGATTCTTTGTAGAAGCTTTGACGCCAAGCTGTAAGCTCAGTTACACTTCCATTTTCAATCGCTTCCACCGCCTGTTGATCAAACACGGTGATGCCTTGCGTTGGGCTTCCCGCAGCATATCCCCAGGTAACCGCTACCACGAACCTTCGACCGTCGTTTGCTATTTCGACATCTTCCTCGACGTAGATGTAACCCTGTGAAAATGACAAGTCGTCGTCAATTTCAACTTGCCGCCATTTTGCAAATTCAACGAGCTCAATGTCTTTTGCGCCAGGGCGAGGAATGCCGCGATTCTCAT
>JANQIT010000036.1 GCA_028282025.1 Hwanghaeella sp.
TATATACTTCTTAAAGGCATTGTGGGGCGTCTGCCTGAAGATTGACCAGGCTTGGAACCCGGGACAGCGGCACGATTGTCTCCGCCTCTTCCGCGTCGGGGTCATCGCGGGACACCACCGTGTCCAGCCAGCCGCATCCGCGCAGCAAAGGCGCAAGCGACGGACGGCAGCGCACGGATACCGTACCCCCGGCCAGCTTCCGCAACAGGCGGATCAGTAGAAAGGTTTCGCAGAAGTCCGTATCGCAATCGACCATGATCCGGCGGCCGTCTAAATTGCCGCCGGCGAACGCCGGTTCGCTCTCAGCCTCATCGTCCGGCGGGCCGCCATGCTTCCATCGCCATTCGCGGAACCCGGCCTCGTAATCGCCCGCCAGCAGAAGCAGATCCGCCAGAGCGGCATGGGCCTCAGCATGGTCCGGCGATTGGGCGAGCGCCTTATTCAAGTGTCCGGCGGCGGCGGTGGTATCTCCACGATCGATCAGCGCCGCCGCCAACCCGACCAGGCTGGCCACATGGTTCGGTTCGGCGCGGATGGCCGCGCCGAGGGCGCGGATACCGTCTTCCAACCGCCCCTGTGCGAGATACAGCGCGCCGAGAGCGTGCTGGGCGGCGGGCGACCCCGGCGCAAGGACCGAGGCGCGTATGAACTCTTGTTCCGCCTCGTCGTCGCGGCCCCATTCCTGGCGGGTCTGGCCAAGGCTGATATGCAGCTCCGCCGTCATCGGATGCCGCTCGATACCGGTCCGCAGCACCGCCTCCGACTCGGCGATCCGGCCGACGCGACGCAGCGCGACGCCGAGATTGTTCAAGGCGGCGACGGAATCGGGGTTCTGCAGCAGGATCGCCCGCCAGGCGCGGATCGCACCCTCGAAGTCGCCCTGCTGCTGCCGCGCCATGCCGATGGCGAAGGCGCGTTTCAGGCTGGAGTCGGGCTTGTTCGCTTCATCCATTGCCGGGTTTGTCCGATTTGACGCCCGCCGACGCGCGGCGGAGGCACTGTTGGCTCCATACAGGGGACTATATCGGGGATTCACGCGGTTTGGACCAGCGTCCTCACTCGACAAGCCGGAACGCCGGTTTTATTGTGCGCCGCATCAAAAGACACAGGACCGCGGGTCGGAGACGAAGGGATACATTCAATGACATTCAGCCAGGTTGGGATCATCGGCGCGGGAACCATGGGATCGGGCATTGCCACGACGCTGGGCCAGCAAGGGGTTTCGGTCGTGTTGGTCGATACCACGCAAGACGCCGTGGACCGGGGGCTTGCCGCGGCCAAGAAATTCTACGACCGCGCCGCGGAAAAAGGGAAGATGTCCGGCGATGACGCGGCGGCCTGCTTCGGACGCCTGACGGGCGCCACGGATGTCGCGGCCCTGTCCGGCTGCGACCTGATCGTTGAGGCGATTTTCGAAGAGCAATCGGTCAAGGAAGAGCTGTTCGGCCGTCTGAACGCGCACCTGAAACCTGAGACCGTGGTGGCGACGAACACGTCCGCGCTGCGGGTGTCGGACCTGGCCGAAGCGGTCGACGATCCGACGCGGTTCCTGGGCCTGCATTACTTCAATCCGGCCGCAATCAACCCGATTGTCGAAGTGGTGAAGGGTGAGAAGACGGATCAGGGCCTCTATGACAAGGCCCTGGACTTCTGCCGCCAGACCGCCAAGAAACCCATCGCCTGCAAGGACTCCTTCGGGTTCGCGATCAACCGTTTCTTCGTGCCCTATGGCAACGAAGCGGTCCGTCTGCTGGACGAGGGCCTGGGCTCCACCGCGCAGATCGACCGGGTGGCGCGCGAATGCATGGGCGTGGCCGCCGGGCCGTTCCTGGTCACCAATCTGGTGAAGCCGAAGATTATGTTCCACGCCCAGCGTAATTTGGGTCCGCATGGGGCGTTCTATACGCTGGCGAACACACTGGCCGAGAAAGGCGACAGCGACTACGAGTTCGAAATCGGCGAGGACGCGTCGGGCGACGCGGAAGCTGACAAGAAAATTGCCGACCGCCTGATGGCGGCGACCTTCTTCCCGGTTCTGCAGGAACTGGACGAGGGCGTGGCCTCCGCCGCGGATATCGATATGGGGGCGGGGCTGGCGCTGCGTTTCGGCAAAGCGCCCTGCGAACTGATGGACGAACTGGGTCAGGACGAGGTTCGGCGCATCGTGTCGCCGGTGACCGAGACCTACGGCCACGCCATGCCGGACAGCCTGTCCAAGGTCGGCTCTCTGCGGAGCTAGTTACCGCTTCTTCTCTCGGATTCGCTTTTCCTCATCCGCCGGTCTAGAGTGACCGGCGGAGAGAGAGATGACGGAGATTGCGGGCGCGGCTGGTATTTTTCAGCCGGGCAATCCGTTTAATGCGCTTGCAACCGCGCGGTTCGAGTCCGCGTCGGCCGAGGCGATCGGGTTGAGCCTGATCGCCAATCCCTCAGGATTCTCCACATTGGAGGGGACGCCGTCGACCGTTCTGGGGGCGTCCACGGACACGCCCTTCCTGGTTTTTCAACCGATCCAGCTAAGTTTGGCCAATGTGGTTACATTGGCGCAGGCGCAGACGGGCCTCGACCTTTCGGGTTTCTTCGGCGCGGCGCAGTCGAATCCGTCGGCCAGAGCGCTTGAATCGCGGGTGCCGCCGCTGGCGAACCTGTCGGCAATCGCCATCGAAAACACCATCACCGGCCAGACGGCGGTTATCGAAATCGATCTGCAGGAAGATCCGGGGCCGGCGACCGTCGCCGGCCCCGCCCTGCAGTTTCTGGATGCCTTGACCGTTGTCTCGGAAAATCAGGCCTTTGGCAGCAGCTTTTCGTCGGTTGCCTTCGATTCCTCGCTCAATACCGTTTTCGACAGCCGGGTGGGGATTCCTTCCGGCGGGGGTTTCGCGCTGTCGGATCTGGTGTTGCGGGCGTCCGACGGCGCACCGGAGAATTTCGCCGTGCGCCTGCGCGGCGAGAACGGATCCGCCCCGGCCGGACAGTTGACGCAGGGCGGAACCCCGCTTGGCGACTCGGTCGTCATTGCCGCGGCGGATCTGTCCACGGTACGTTTTGAGGCGCCCGGCAACGGGTTCGGTCTGGATACGATCAGCTTCATCGAGTTGAACGACAGCGGCGGCGGATTCGACGGCCGCGGCCTGTTCCAGACAACCGCCGTTACCTTCGCCGGACAGGCGCAGGCCCGGCGCGACCTTGACGAACGGATTGTCGATTTCTTCTTTGCCGCGCAACCGGGAACCGGACAGACGCGTGTCGTCCTCGACGTGTCCGGCATCAACAGTCAGGGTTTTACCGACGCCTTGAGCGCCATCAACGGCGGCGCGCTGAGAATCCGGGGCTTTGAGAATCTGTCCGACGGATCGCGCAACAACGCGGTGACCAGCCTGTTGGAATCCAATGGCAACTCGATCATCCTGAATTTCCCCTTTGCAACGACACGCAACGGCGTGACGGGGTCGAATATCCAGGTTGAGCTGCGCTCTCTCGACCTGAATTTCGATATTTCGGCCGCGACCGTGCGGGCGACTTTCGCCTAATGTTCGCGCCGCGGCGGGGCCGGTGGACGGCCGGATGCCGGAAGGCTTGATTCACCCCGTCGTTCGTTCCAAGAATGCCGCATGCAATTAGATGGTGGAGTTTTGCCGGCTGACGCTGCGGATGCGGTCTTGGTCGGACGAGCATGGGTCGGCGGCGCGGACGGCGGCCCTTCTATTGTAACCGTGCGCGACGGGCTACTGCTGGATCTGACGCCCCATGCGCCGACAATGGCGCATCTATTGAATCACCCTGCGCCGCTGGACCTGCTGAAGATCGGCGACCTGTCGCCTTTGGGCGGCGTGGCCGAGGCGATTGCGAACAGCGCGGCGGCAACCCGCGACCGGGACGCGCCCTATCTGCTGGCGCCTTTCGATCTGCAGGCGCTGAAAGCCTGTGGCGTCACCTTCGTCAAAAGCATGCTCGAACGGGTGATCGAAGAACATGCCAAGGGAGAACCGGAACGGGCGGCGGCGCTGCGCGTGGAATTGGGCGCGGTGATCGGAGCGGAAATCCGCGACGTGACGCCGGGGTCGCCGGAAGCGGCCAAGGTGAAGGACGCCCTGATCGCAAAGGGGCTGTGGTCGCAGTATCTGGAGGTGGGACTGGGTCCCGATGCGGAGGTCTTCACCAAGGCGCAGCCGATGTCCGCCGTCGGTTTGGGCGCGGATGTCGGATTGCACCCGTCTTCCACCTGGAACAACCCGGAGCCGGAAGTCGTGATGGTCGTGTCCGCCGACGGCCGGATCGTCGGCGCCACCCTGGGCAATGACGTGAATCTGCGCGACGTGGAAGGGCGCAGCGCGCTTTTGCTGGGCCGCGCCAAGGACAATAACGCATCCTGCGCCTTGGGACCGTTCATCCGCCTGTTCGACGAGGGTTATTCCCTGAACGACGCGCGTTCCGCCGTGATTTCCCTGACGGTGGCCGGAGAGGACGGTTTCCTTCTGGAAGGGGCCAGCGATGCGGGGGAGATCAGCCGAGACATGGCCGACTTGGTCGCCCAGGCAATGGATTGCCATCACTACCCGGATGGTATGGCCTTGTTCACGGGCACCCTGTTCGCGCCGATCCAGGACCGGGATACGCCCGGCCAGGGCTTCACCCACAAATACGGGGATATTGTGACGATTTCCTCGCCCAAGCTCGGCGCCCTGATCAACCGGGTCGACAGCGCAGCCGACATCGAGCCATGGACCTTCGGAACCGCGGCCCTGATGGACAATCTGCGCCGGCGCGACCTGCTGTAAGCCAATCATCACACTCCGCCGCACCCTTGCGGCCGGACTTCCTGGGAGAAACTGGAATGACAATGCACCGCAACTTTATCGCCGGCGACTGGCGCGACGCCTCCGACGGTAACGACAATATCAATCCGTCGAACCTTGGCGACGTCGTCGGGGTCTATGCGCGCGCCAGCCGGACCGAGACCGAAGACGCCATCGCCGCGGCCACGGAAGCTTTCAAGACATGGCAGTTTTCCACCATCCAGCAGCGCCACGATATCCTGGAATTCATCGGCAACGAGATTATTGCCAGGAAAGAGGAACTGGGCCGACTGCTTTCCCGTGAAGAAGGAAAAACGCTGCCGGAGGGTATGGGCGAAGCCGTGCGCGCCGGTCAGATTTTCAAGTTCTTCGCCGGCGAGTGCCTGCGCATCGAAGGCGACCGCCTCGATTCCGTGCGCCCGGGCGTCGGCGTGGAGATCACGCGGGAGCCCATCGGCGTGGTCGGGCTGATCACGCCCTGGAATTTCCCCATAGCGATTCCGGCCTGGAAGATCGCGCCGGCGCTGGCCTATGGCAACTGTGTGGTGATCAAGCCGGCGGAACTGGTGCCGGGCTGCGCCTGGGCGCTTGCCGACATCATCTCCCGGTCGGGCATTCCGGACGGCGTCTTCAACCTGGTCATGGGGAAAGGCAGTCAGGTCGGCCAAGCCATTCTGGACAACCGCGCCGTCGCAGCGGTCAGTTTCACAGGGTCCGTACAGACCGGGTCGCTCGTCGCGGCCGCCTGCTCGGCCCGTGGCGCGAAGTTCCAGTTGGAGATGGGCGGAAAGAACCCGCTTGTCGTGTTGGACGACGCCGATCTGGACAATGCCGTCGATTGCGCGGTTCAGGGCGCTTTCTTCTCCACCGGCCAGCGTTGCACGGCGTCCTCGCGCCTGATCGTCACCGAGGGTATTCACGACCGCTTCATCGAAGCGGCCAAGGCGCGGCTGGAAAAGACCGTGGTCGGCGACGCCCTGAAGGAGGGCGTGCAGATCGGCCCCGTGGTCGATGAAACCCAGTTGGCGCAGGACCTGAACTATATCGATATCGGTCGTCAGGAAGGCGCGACGCTGGCCTTCGGCGGCGAGCGGCTGGAACGCGATACCGACGGCTTCTACCTTTCGCCGGCGCTTTTCACCGACGTCAGGAATGACATGCGGATCGCGCAGGAGGAAATCTTCGGGCCGGTGGCCACGGTGATCAAGGTGAAGGATTACGACGAGGCGCTGACGGTGGCGAACGACACGGCCTTCGGCCTCTCCGCCGGGATCTGCACGACGTCCCTGAAATACGCGTCGGACTTCAAACGGAAGAGTCAGGCCGGCATGGTGATGGTGAATCTGCCGACCGCTGGTGTGGATTACCATGTGCCGTTCGGCGGACGGAAGGGCTCCAGCTACGGCTCGCGCGAGCAGGGCCGGTACGCGGACGAGTTCTACACAACGGTCAAAACCGCCTACACGCTGCCGCTTTAGGCAGGTTCGGTACGATAGGGATAGGATCTGCCGCGCGGTTTATGCGCTTTATGCGGCCGCCGGCAGATCCTTCTCCGGGACGAAAATCTGGTCGGCTATGCCTTCGGCGAAGCTGGCCAGCCGCTTGTCCAGATCCGACAGTAGAATATAGATACCGCGTTCCGAGCAGATATCGACCACGTTCAGGAACATATCGCGCTCTTTCGCGTCGGCGTTCGCCAGCATATCCGCCTCGATACGCAGAAAGGACAGCGCTTCCGCCGCGACCAGATCGGCGAAGAAAGTCGGACTGTGGGCGAGGTCGGCGACATCCGCCATTACATATTGCGAGGAAAGCCGCTGGGCGATCAGCTTCTGCGCCGATGGGTCGAGCTTCTTAAGACCTACCGGCATCACCATCAGGTCGAACAGATCCCATTCCGCCCGCTCCAATTGCAGGAGAGAGGCGGCGTTGATCGGGACGCAGACCGGGATGGCGTCGGGCTTGGCCTTGGCAACCGCATCCAGATGCGCGCGCAGCACATCCTCGATCAATTCGTTGCGGTTCTCCGGGTTGGGGGTATAGACCGTCATCAGTTCGGGTATGTCGGCCATGCCGATCTGCACATCCCGCGCCTTCATCTGTACCGAAAAACGGATCTCCGGCGGTGGTTTCTTGGCGATGGCGTCGGCGACCGCGGTACGGGCCTCCTGATAGGCGCCCTGCAGGCTATGCTTACCATCGGGAAGCGCCACGCCGGGCTGTGAAGCGGCGGCGAGTACGCCCGCCACCAGGTCGGCCTTTTCGGTTACATCGATCGTCTCGTCGGACAGATCGACGCTGTATTCCGAAACCCCGCCGAAGGGTTCCATCGCATCGTGGATTTCCGCGTGGATATCCAACTCCTCGACATCGCCATCATGCAGCAGCGCTGTGCTGTTCTCGCTCAACCGGTGAACTTTGCCTTGGGTTTCCTGCTTCGAGGAGATCAGGGCGTGCAGCCGGTCGCCCGCCTGTTTTTCGGTCCCGATTCCGCCGCCATTGGCGGAGAAGACTGACATCTGTCCAGCCGTGCCGCCGTCGATCATGTCGTAGAGCGTGTCTTGGAATACCGAGGTTTCTTCTTCGAAATCCTCGGCGTCCGGCCCTTCGTCCAAGGCTAGCGGATCGTAGAGCGCCGCCGCCAGCCGCGTGTAGCGGAAAATACCGCGTTCAAAAACCGGCAGGATATACAGGGTGGCCTGACTCTGGACGCCGTCCCGGCTTACAAAGCCGACCTTGGCCGTCGCCTGCTTCTGCCCCGGTTTCACGTTGAACAGCATGTCGTTCAACAGGAACCGGTCATGTTCGGCCACGACATCCAGGAAGTTCTCGTTGATCAGGTCGTGCGGGGCCATCCCAAGCAGATTCCAGGTATCGCCGTCGATATGCGAAACGGTTCCGTCGGTTGCTATATGCACAAAAAAATCAAAATTCATTGCAACCCCGTATTGGGCAACCCCGTATTGGAACCTTACGACGCCTGAAAAGCCGACGGGCGATGTCGAGCGTCCGCACCGACCGACCGGCGCCGCTTTCTCAGTCCGCAGTTATCGATTTTGCCACTGTATCATGCTACGGCAGATCTTGCCGAACTATTAACAACGTTAAGAAAATATGTATAAATATAAGGTTGTTATAATAGATCTGTTTTCGGCAGAATTCAGCCACTTTCAGCCTATTATTCTGGAAATCGGAAACATAGATTTCGCGCGAAGGATGCAAACTGGAGCCATGGTCCGCATTTCTAAATCATTGAGACCCCGCCGCCGGTCGTCTCTATAACATTTCAGAACACTGGCGATTCTTTCCGATGCGTTGCGCCGCCTTTGAAACGGCCCTTCCCTAAAAAGAGAAACCCACGCTCTTGTCAGCCGGTTCAGGGGTGAGGGGCGACGCCTTAACCTTCGATTTCTGCGCCGCCCGCGGCGGTCCGGTCGGCGATGAACTGTTCGATCCGCGATACAGCCTCCGCGCTGTTCGGCGGCGGTTGGAAGTCCTGCAGGACCTGTTTCCAGATTCCCGTGGCCCGCTCCGTCGAGGTCAGGCCACCTGCTTCGCTCCAAGTGCCGAAATTGGAGAGGTCGGCGACCAGCGGCTCATGAAATGCGGTCTGATACCGCTCCATCGTGTGTTGAGCGGCGAAAAAGTGGCCGCCCGGTTCGACCTCAGCCACGGCGTCGAACCCGATGGCGGCGATGTCCTCCGGCGGCGGCGTGCACAATTCCGCCATCGCGTTCAGGGCTTCCATGTCGTTGATGAATTTCTCGTACCCGAAGGTCAGTCCGCCTTCCAGCCAGCCGGCGCTGTGCACGGTGAGGGTCGCCCCCGCCAGCACATTGGCCCAGAAACTCATCAGGGTTTCGTTCGCCGCCTGCGCGTCGGACGTGTTGGCGGCGGTCCCCGCGGCGCCACGCCAGGGAAGGCCCAGGAAGCGCGCCAACTGGCCGGTTCCCAAAGTTGCCTGAACATGTTCCGGGGTTCCGAACGCGGGCGCGCCCGACTTCATCGCCACGTTGGAGCAGAACCCCCCATAGATGACGGGCGATCCGGCGCGCGTCATCTGCGCCAGAACGATTCCGGCCAGGGCCTCCGCGTGCTGCAGCGTCAGCGCACCCGCGACCGTGATCGGCGCCATCGCGCCCGCCAGGCAGAAGGGTGTGATGATGGAGAGCTGGTTGGCCCGGGCGAAATCGATGATGCCCTGCGCCATCGGTACATCGATTTGGCGCGGCGAATTGGTGTTGATGATGGTGAAGATCCACACGCCGGCATCGAAAGCGTCGTCGTCCAGATCCAGCGCCAGGCGGGTCATCTCAAAAGCGTCCGCGACCTGGGCCTTGCCGCGGGCGTAGATGAAAGGGGGTTTGTCGGAGAGCGCGAATTGTGTCCGCGCCATCGCGTAGTGCCGCAGTTGGACCGGCACATCCTGCGGCTCCGCCGACGGGCCCAGGACATGCATGGCGTCGAAGCTCTGCTGTAGTTTGATCGTTTCTTCGAAGTCCCGCAGAGAGCCCGGCCGGCGGCCCCGTTCCCGGTCGGTTGCATGCGGACAGCCCGCGCCCGGCGCAAAAGCCAGCGTGCCCAGTTCGACCTGTTGCTCCCGGTCCGGGTTCTTGGTGCGAAGCCGGAAAGAGGGTGGGGCGGTCTTCAGCGCGGCCTCGACGATGTCGCGCCCGATGCGGACGAACTCTGTTTCCTCGTCGACAATGGCGCCGGCGTCGCGATAGATCCGGCGCGCTTCCGGCAGCAGAACCTTTATCCCCAATTCTTCCAGAATACGCAGCGCCGTTTCGTGCATATTGGCGATGGCGTCGTCGGAGAAAATGCCCTGGGGTTTGAAGGGGGCGCGCAACTGTGTGTACCGGGTCTGCCGTGCAACGGCCGGTTTTTCGGCTCCGCCGCCGCGCCGCCGGGTCCGCTTTCTATTCTCCGCGCCCACAAGTCACCTCCGCGTTCTGATCGTCCCGCGTTTGGTGTCGTAACCGAAGACGGCGCCGATGAAACCGACCGTCAGCGTCAGCGCCACCCATCCCAAGGCCCACGGGTCGGCCAAGGCGTAGACGCTAAACCGTATCGCCTCGACCGCGTGGGTGAAAGGATTCACAGAGGCGGCGAAAAAAAGAAACCGGGACCCGGCCTCGACCGTGCTGAGTGGGTACAGAGCGGAGGAGAGAAAGAACATCGGGAAGATGACGAAATTCATCACGCCCGCGAAATTCTCCAACTGGTCGATGGTGGAGGACAGCAGCAGCCCCAGCGCGCCGAAGGCAAGTCCCGTCAGGATCAGCACAGGCAGCATCAAAAGGTAGCCGGCGGCCGGCAGGGTAATGCCGAACAGGGCGGCGACGCCGAGAAAAACGTAGACCTGTACAAGGGAGATGGCCGTCCCCGCGGCCAGTTTGCTGAACAGCAGCCACCAGCGTGGAAACGGGCTGGTCAGCAGCAGACGCATGGACCCCATTTCCCGGTCGTAGACCATGGAGAGCGAGGACTGCATCCCGTTGAAAAGCTGAACCATGGCGATGAGGCCCGGCAGTATATAGATCTCGTACGGGACAGGGCCCGCATAGGGTTCCTGGACCGTGAAGGACAGGGCGGACCGGAAACCCACCGCGAACACAACCAGCCAGAGAAGCGGCCGGATCAGGGCGGAAATCAGCCGCGCCCGCTGTTGCAGGAACCGGCGGGCGTCCCGCCGGGTCACACCCCACAGGCAGCCCAGGGCCCCCGCCATGCCGAGCCGGGCGCTCATGCGGCCACATCCTCCGCCGTCAGGTGCAGAAAGGCCGATGCCAGATCCGCTTTGCCGCTGCCGGCGATGACGTCCTCGACCGACCCCGCGGCGCGCACGCGCCCGCGGTGCAGCACGACGAGGCGGTCGCCCGACCGTACTTCGTCCACCAGATGCGTCGCCCACAAGACGGCGATTCCGTCCGCCCGGACCAGCGCGTGGACATGATCGGTGATGGCGGCGCGGGCGGCGGGATCCAATCCCACGGTGGGTTCGTCCAATAACAGCACCTTCGGGCGATGGATCAGCGCCCGGGCGATTTCCATCCGCCGCCGGTGGCCGCCGTTCAACCGCCGGACGGTTTCCGCAATCCGGTCCTCCATCCCCAACAGGCGCAGCGTCTCTTCGGCCCGCCCGGTCGTTTCGCGGCCGCTCATACCGTGAAGCGAGCCGAAATAGCGCAGGTTCTCCAGCACGCTGAGATCAAGATCCAGGGTCGGTTGCTGGAACACGACTCCCAAGGCGGACAGCGATTTTGCCGGATTTTTGTAGAGATCCGCGCCATCGATACGGACCGACCCGTGGCTGCTTTCAAACAGCCGCGTCGCCAGATTGAACAGGGTGCTTTTCCCCGCCCCGTTCGGTCCCAACAGGGCGCAGAATTCCCCCGGCGCGACGGACAGGCTGACCGCATCCAGGGCCGGTTTGTCGCCATAGCGCCAGGTCAGATCCTCGATCTGAAGTCCCGTCATCGGTTATCCGTTCAGCGTTCGATAGACGAAGTCCGTCGGGGCATCCTCGGCGATTTGAGTCAGGTCCTGCAAGCGGGCGTGCAGGGGCGATTTCTCGCAAGCCGGGTCCGTGGCGGCGGCGTCTCCGGCAATCGCCATCGCCTGACAGCGGCAGCCGCCGAAGTCGAGTTCCCGGCGGTCGCAGGTGCGGCAGGGTTCCTGCATCCAGTCGATGCCGCGAAAGGCGTTGAAGGCGGGCGACTCCCGCCAGATGTCCGCAAGCGCCGCGTCGCGGACGCTTTGAAAGTCCAGCGTCTTGATGATGTCGGCGGCGTGGCAGGGTTTTACCTCTCCGGATGGCGTCACGACCAAGCCGACTTTTCCCCAGCCGCCCATGCAGGGTTTCGGGAAACGGGCGTAATAGTCCGCCGGAACATAGTCGATCACCAGCGTGCCGGCCAACCGTTCGCGCGCGGCTTCCACCGTTCGAGTCGCGGCTTCGACCTGTGCGCGGGTCGGCAGCAGGGCGGTGCGGTTTTTCGCGGCCCAACCCTGAAACTGCACGGTGGCCACTTCCAGCCGCCGCGCGCCCAGCGCCACAGCGGTGTCGATGGTATGTTCCAGCCGGTCGATATTCTGCCGGTGCATCACCGCGTTGATGGTCAGCGGCAGGCCGAGTTCCGCGACCCACTGCGCCACCTCCAGCTTGCGGGTATGTCCGCCCTTATAACCGCCGAACCGGTCGGCGCTTTCCTGTTCCGTCCCCTGGATCGACAGCTGGACATGATCCAGGCCCCGGTCCGCGAGCTTCTTCAGGCGGGCCGCCGTCAGCCCGATCCCGGAGGTAATCAGGTTGGTGTACAGCCCGGCGTCCCGCGCCGCCGTAACAAGCGTTTCCAGGTCCCGGCGCGAGGCCGGCTCGCCGCCGGAAAGATGCACATGCAGGACGCCCAGCGCGCCGGCCTGCCGGAAGATATCGCACCATTCCTCGGTGCTGAGTTCCGCATCCCGCTTTGTGAGTTCCAATGGGTTGGAGCAATAGGGGCAGGACAGCGGGCAGCGGTGCGTCAGTTCCGCCAGCATCGCCATCGGTGGGGCGATGGGGGAGGGGGCGCCGGTCATGGCTGTTTCAACTCCAGCATGCGCTTTTCCACAAGGCCCGACAGAAAGACCTTCACATCCTTCGCCACCTGTTCGGCGGGGGCGTTGTACTTCTGCGCCAGGGCGGCGGCGATGCCGGCAAGATCCCGCTCGCCGTCGACTTCCTGCAGGACAGCGACCGCGATGGGGTCCAGTTTCATGGCGCGTTCCGGGGCCAGCAGGACCCATTCCTCCCGCGCCGGATCTTCCCGCAAGCGCACCCCGCGCGGCAGGACCGGGACAGCGGTGTCGGCAAGCTCCGTCATGCGGCTGCTTCCTTCAACAGCCCTTCGCCCGGCCGCCAGGCGCCCGGCGGGATATGGCCGGGCGTCACATAGGCGGCATACAGGGCGTCCAACTGGCTCCACAACACATCGGTTTTGAAGGTCAGCGCCGCCGCGACCGCGTCCTGTTTCTCCAGCGTGTCCGCATGTTCCAGCACATAGTGCAGGCCGAATTGCACGTCCTTCGGCGCTTCGGTCAGGCGGTTTCTGAAATAGGACAGCGCCCGGTCGTCCGCGAAATCGTAATGCTCCAGCAGACTCGCAATACGCTCCTTGTGTATTTTGGGTGCGAACAGTTCCGTCAGGGAAGAGGCGATGGCTTCCAGCATGGTCTTTTCGGCGACGAAGCGGACATAGGCTTCCACCGCGAATTTGGACGCCGGCAAAGCGCCTTTCTTGGAAGCGACATAGTCCGGGTCCAGTCCCACGGCCTCGGCCAGTTTGAACCAGCGCACGATGCCGCCTTCCTTCTCTTCGGAGCCGTCATGATCCTCGATCCGCGACCGCCAGGCGCGCCGCAGCGCCGGGTCGTCGCAGCGCGCCATCAGGGCCGCGTCCTTGCGCGGGATGGCCGACTGATAGCAATAGCGGTTCAGGACCCAGGCGCGGACCTGATCCGGGGTGCATCCTCCACCATGCAGCAGTTTGTGGAATGGGTGCTTGTCGTGATAGCGCGCGTCGCCGATGGCGCGCAGCCGGGCCTCGAAATCGGCACTGGATTGCGGTGCGCTCATAGGGAAATCTCCATGCCGTCGCGCGCGACGGTCCAGCCGGCATTCTCGACGATCCTGCGTTCCTCGGCGTCCGGGCGCAGCACCGGGTTGGTGTTGTTGATGTGCAGAAACACCTTCCGGCCGATTTCGATATCGCGGAAGGCGGCGATCGATCCGTCCGGCCCGGCCATGGAGATATGGCCCATCCGCGCGCCGGTCTTCTGTCCGACCCCCATGCGGATCATCTCGTCATCCTCGAACAGCGTGCCGTCGAAGAAGATCAGGTCCGCCCCGCCGATGCGCGCGGCCAGGTCCGGCGTCATCCGGGCGCAGCCGGGGATGTAGTAAATCCGTCTGCCGTCCGCCCGCATTTCCACGCCGACGGTGAATTCGCCCTGCATGTCGGTCTGAACCGGCCCGTCCCCTTCCAGGAACAAGGGCACCTTGCCGGGAACCGCGAACAGGGACGCCGTCAGGCCCGGCAACAGGTCGAACGGTTTGTCCAGCACTATGGGAATCCGGCTGACGAAGGCCGGGTCCAGCGCTTCGAAGACGGGGTTCGCCTCCAGCACCGACAGGATCTCGCCGGTGCCGAACAGGTTGTAGCTCTGCTTCTCCCGCAGCGTGAGGAGGCCGGCGGTGTGGTCCAGATCGCCGTTGGTCAACAGCACGCTGACAAGGGGAGAGTGGCGTTTGCCGTGTTTGGGATGCATCGCCGGGTTGGCCAGGATCTGGCCGCGCAAATCCGGGGACGCGTTGAGAAGCGCCCAGTTTTCCCCATCGACCGTGACGGCGATGGAGGATTGGCTGAGCGCTTCCACACCTTCTTCGCCGGCCCAGAAGGCGGCGCAGTTGGCGCAATTGCAGTTCCATTGCGGGAAACCGCCGCCGGCGGCGGCCCCTAAAACGAGAGCGCGGAATCGACTCGCCGTCATTCCGCGCTCCCCAAAACCAATAGGACTTTACGGTTAAGCTTAAAGCTCGGCCGGAAAGTACATGTTGATTTCCATACCCAGGCAGACTTCCACTGCCACCGGTGCTGTCCAAGCCATGATGTTTCTCCTTTTTCCACTGTAACCTTGTTACTCAATACTCACCATAAACGCTAATACACGGACGGTTCCGCCGCAATTGACTTCATCGTGTATGATTTAGGCCAATCCCGCTATTCCGGAACCTCCACGCTGATCTTTATCGAGGCGTACCAGGCGGAAAGATCGCTGATATCCGCGTCGGAAAGATCCTTGGCGATCACCGACATGATCTCGTGCTCGCGCTTTCCAGTCCGAAACGCCTTCAACTGGGTTTCCAGATAGATCCGGTTCTCCCCCGCGATGTGCGGCGCGATGGGAATCTTGGCGATCCCGTCGATACCGTGACAGGTGCGGCAGGCCTTGGCCTTGGTGCGGCCGGCGGCCGGGTCGGCGGCCTGGAGGGGCGCCGCGCCCGTTATCGTGAGCGCGGCGACACCAGCCAGAACGGAAACATGAAAATTACGCATGCGACGACAACCGGCTCCTATTCGGGTTTGGAATAGGAAATGCGGTAGATCGCACCGGCCAGATCGTCGGACACCAGGATCGAGCCGTCACGCAGTTGCGCGACGTCGACCGGGCGGCCCAGATACTCGCCGTTATCGTCCTTCCAGCCTTCGGCGAAGGGTTCCATGCGGGCGTTCCCCTCGGCATCGACGAAAGTGACCATTACCCGCGCGCCGATGGGCTCCGTCCGGTTCCAGGAGCCGTGCTGGGCGGAGAAGATCGCATTCTTGTACTTCTCCGGGAACATGTTGCCGCTGTAGAAGGTCATGCCCAGATCCGCCGCGTGGGCGACGGTTTCAACAGCCGGATGCACCACCTCAACCGGCACGTCCTGGCCGGAATATTCGTTGGTGCGGACCGTGCCGCCGCCGTACCAGGGATGGCCGAAATGCTGGCCCGCCGCGGTCTGACGGTTCAACTCGCCCGGCGGGATGTCATCACCCATGCCGTCGACCTGATTGTCGGTCCACCACAATTCGCCGGTTTCCGGATGGAAATCGTGGCCGACGGAATTGCGGACGCCATAGGTGTAGACCTCGCGCTCGCTGCCGTCCCAGTTCGCGCGGATGATGCCGCCGATGCCGACTTCATTATACAGGTCCAGTTTCTCCGCCGGGGCCACGTTGAAGGGCTGACCCAGCGAGATATAGATCTTGTTGTCCGGCCCGATCCGGCAGACGCGGGCGGTGTGGTTGAAGCTTTCTTCTTCCGGCGGGATCAGGGTGCCCTGCTTGAAGACGTTGAAGGCCGCCACGTCCGGGCTTTCATAGAAGAATTCAGCCGCCGGGAAGAGCAGCACCCGGTTCTGTTCCGCGATGAACAGGAACCCGTCCTTGGAGAAGCATGGCCCGTTCGGAATGGCGAAGGAGAGCGAGGGCGCGAAGTCCTTCACCTCGTCCGCGACGCGGTCCTTGTTGCGGTCGGTGACGGACCAGACCTTGGTCTTGCGGGTGCCGACGAAGGTGACGATGCCCTGCGGGCCGACCGCCATGTGCCGCGCATCGGGCACGACGGCGTAGAGGTCGATCTCGAAGCCCGGCGGCATCTTGATCCGCTTCAGGGTCTCTCTGATCCCGTCCGCATAGGGGCCGGTCTGGTCGACAAAGGTGAACTCGGTCGTGCCGGTCGTTTTGAAGTTGCTGAGTTTTTCGAGATTATCGGTGCTTTGTGCGACGGCGGTGCCGGTCAGGCCTACACCCAACATCAACGCCATCGCGGTTGCCGTGGCGGCAAACGCTCTTTTCATCATTTCCTCCCATCGGCCGCGACGATTATATTTTTGTGTGCGGCCAGTTTCACCTAATGCGGTAAAACAGTAGCACAGAGTTTTTCGATTTCCAGTCTGGTCATACCAATCATTAATGCCGCAGCCGGAACAGCTCTTTGGACGGCGTGCGAAGTGATCGCGGGTGGAGGCCCCGGTCAGACGAACTGCTTCGCCAGGGTTACCGCGGCTTCCGGTGCGTCCAGCTGGGTCAGAATATCCGCCAACCTGCGCGCATAATCCGCGTTCGGCGGCGCGCCGACCTCTTCTGGAGAAAGCGTGTAGATCAGCGCGGCGAAGGGCGGCCCGGCGACCGGAACCGCGATCACAGCTGCTTCGCGGTAGGCGGTGAGGGTCGCATCGCCGTAGAGACGGTCTATCTCTTCATGGGTCAGATCATAGGCGACGCCCCAGACGCTTCCGCGCGGATCCGGCAGCATGGCCGCGCGCTTCCCGATGGCAAGCCGGTATGCCGCCACGGTGGCGGCGCGCGGGTTTTCAGGCTCTATCCCTTGGCCGCGCAGCAGGACCGGGTCCATGAACAGGCCGTAGAAAAAGACGGTGACGCGGGTCATCGGGAAATCCTTCGGGCGGCGGGCGCGGTGGCGCGCCGTCAGTCTGCCCAATCCGGGCGGGGCCGGGCAATTTCTCTTTTCCCCTGCGGTGGGGCCGACTACCGTTGCCGAAACCTTGAGGACCAGCACCCGACGGGAGGGGCCGCCATGCAATCCTTCAGCTTCATGACCACGCGCTCGGTCGTTTCCGGGCCGGGATCGACGGAACGGATCGGCTCGCTGATGCGCCAGAACCGCTGCCGGAAGGTCGCCTTCGTCACCGACAGACAGATCCTGGATCTGGGGCTGGCGCAGCCGGCGCTCGACGGGTTGAAGGCGGAAGGGATCGGGGTGTGGCTCTATTCCGACGTGGTTGCCGACCCGCCGGAGAAGATGATCCTGGACGCGGTCGAGCAGGCCCGGGCCGAAGGCGTGGACGGCGTCGTCTCGGTCGGCGGGGGCTCCTCGCTCGATACCGCCAAGCTGATCGCCATGCTGCTGAACACCGACCAGCCGTTGCAGGAAATGTACGGCGTGGGTCTGGTGGTGGGGGAGCGTTTGCCGCTGGCGCTGGCGCCGACGACGGCGGGCACCGGGTCGGAAGTCACCC
>JANQIT010000056.1 GCA_028282025.1 Hwanghaeella sp.
GGATCTCGTCCTGCGGCACGACCCGCGCCACCGCGGCCGCGGCAGCCTGACCGACGGGACGCTTACCGTGGGCGGCGCGGCGGACCATTTTCCTCGCCGGGTGCGCGACTGGCTGAAGCAGGAAGCCCGGCGGGCCATCGCCGAAGGCGTGCGGGAAAAAACCGTCCTTGCGGGTTTGCGGGCCGGGCGCATCACAGTGCGCGATCAGGTAACACGCTGGGGAAGCTGCGCGGCCAACGGCAATCTGGCCTTTAGCTGGCGGCTGATCTGCGCAGAGCCCACCGTGCTGGACTATGTGGTCGCGCATGAGGTGGCCCATCTTCGGCATATGAACCATTCTCAGGCTTTCTGGGCCCTGACCGCCGACCTGTCGCAGGATATGGCGGGGGCCCGCACCTGGTTGCGGCGGCACGGGGCCGGGCTGCACCGGATCGGGGCATGACCGCCGGCGGGCGGCCCGCCTTGAGCCCGGGTTGGACCATCGCGCTTCTGACCACCCTGGTCACCCTGGGGCCGATGACGATTTCCTTCTATGTCCCGTCGATGCCGGCCATCGCCGCCGCGCTGGGGACCACGACCGAAGCAGTTCAGGCGACCATGACCACCTATCTGGCCGGCTTCGCGGGCGCGCAGGTCGTCTATGGCCCGCTTTCGGACCGTTTCGGGCGGCGGCCGGTATTGCTGGCCGGACTGACGATCTACATCGCCGCCAGCGCCCTATGCGCCACGGCGGCGTCGGCGGAGCAACTTCTGCTGGCCCGCTTCCTTCAGGGGTTTGGCGCGTGCTGCGGCCCGGTGATCGGCCGCGCGGTGGTGCGCGACCTGTTCGATGGAGAGGCCATGGCCCGCGCCTTTTCCATCATCGGGACGGCGGTCGCCGTGGGACCCGCCGTCGCGCCGATGATCGGCGGCCTGGTTCAGGAGGCATTCGGCTGGGAAGCAAGCTTTCTGACCATCGCCGCCATCGGACTGTCGGTCCTGGTGCTGGTCGCGGCGCTGCTGCCGGAGAGCAATACGGATCCGAACCCCGCCGCCGTCCGGCCGCGCACGGTGGCCCGCAACTATCTGGCCCTGCTGCGCAACAAACCCTTCATGGGTTATGTGCTGGTCAGCGCGCTGATCTTTTCCGGCGTGTTCGCCTATCACGCCACCTCCGCCTTTCTGTTCATCGGCGAACTGGGGCTCAGCCCCTCCGAATTCGCGCTGATCGCCTTCGTCACGGTGCCCGCCTATGCGCTGGGGAACTTCCTCAGCGGGCGGCTGCGGCGGCGCATGCGGGGCCGGCGGCTGATCGGAATCGGGCTGATTCTGGCGATTGCCGGGGCGGCAATGGTGGAAATGCTTTCCGGCGCGCTGACGCTGACCCGCGTTCTGGCCCCGATGATGTGCTATTTCTTCGGTTTCGGCATGCTGCTGCCGCACGCCATCGCCGGGGCGCTGCAACCGTTCCCGCGTATCGCAGGCAGCGCCTCCGCCACCATGGGCGCGACGCAGATGACGGTCGGCGCGCTTTCCAGCGTGGCCGCCGCCTGGGCCTATGAAGACGCAGGCGCGGGGCCGCTGGGATGGGTCCTGTTCGGTCTGGCCCTGCTGGCCGCGCTGGTTTTTTTCTTCATGGTGCCCGTCGAAGCGGACCCGGACCGCGGCGCTAAATCCTAGAGATTCCCGTGTCTTCAGGGCTTTACCTTAATTTTAAACAAGCCCTTCGAAGATTTATTTCGAAATGCGGACAAAGTTTTTTCTAATCCTGTGCGAACCGTCACAGCGCCGTGAGGCAAGACTGCATACCCTGATGCTGCAGAGATTGAGGAGATGGGGTCATGGTCACACGGGGTTTGGAGCACACGGAACACAGCGACACCACCGGCGGGTTCGGCGGAACGGTTCGTAACCTTCTCATCGGCATGGCTGCCGGGATCTTTGCGGGCGCGGCGGCCTTCATGTCGGAAGCCGTTTTCAGCTACGCGGATACGCTGGCCGTTCTGTTCTGACCGGCGCATCTGTTTTCATCATCTTGGACCGTTGAGTGCGGGAGACGGGCGCGAAGGCGCAAGACACCTCAATTCAGCCACTCAACGACACCGGTATCTGCTTGGGGGCGACCTCTTGCGGAACCGTGAGGGCGAGTCGGAGCTTGAAAGCCCCTCTCTTGCCGGGCCGGTCGGTTCGGCGGCCTCAGCGGTTCAACATGATGGAAATAGGTGACGGGACGGACCGGAGATACCCTAATCCACCGCAGAGTCCGCGGGTTTAGCCGCCTCCCGCAAGACATGGTGATGGTCCGCCGCGTAGAGGCGGCTGTCCTCGAAAGCATGATCGCCCAGGACCCTGCCCACCAGGATAAGGGCCGTGCGGGTGAACCCGGCCTCTTTCACCTTCGCCCGGATATCCGCGAGCGTGCCGCGCAGGATCTGCTGGTCCGGCCAGGTCACCCGATAGGCCACCACCACCGGACAGTCCGCGCCATACAGCGGCGTCAGATCCCGCACCACCTTGGCCAGATTGTTGACCGAAAGATGGATCGCCAGCGTCGCGCCGCTGGCCCCCAGAGTGGCCAGATCCTCGCCATCGGGCATGGCCGACGCCCGCACGGCGGTGCGGGTCAGGATGATGGACTGGGCGATCTTCGGCAGGGTGAATTCCGCTTTCAGCTCCGCCGCCGCCGCCGCATAGGCCGGCACGCCCGGCGTCACGTCATAGTCGATCCCCAGCGCATCCAGCCGGCGCATCTGTTCGGCGATCGCGCCATACAGCGACGGGTCCCCGGAATGCACACGGGCCACGTCCCGGCCCGCCGCATGCGCTTGTTCCAATTCCGCAACGATTTCATCCAGGTGCAGCGGCGCGGTATCCAGCACGCGCGCGCCCGCGGGCGCTTCGGCGACCACCGCGTCCGGCACCAGGGACCCGGCGTAAAGACAGACCGGACAGGACTGAATCAGTTTCAACCCGCGCACGGTGATCAGGTCCGGCGCACCCGGTCCCGCCCCAATGAAATGCACCGTCATCAGCCGTTCCCCCGCTCTTGTTCTTCGCCGCCGCTCTTCTGCGCATAGCCGCGCGGCGTGTAGACGCGGACACCCTGCGGCAGCGAGAGCGTGCGGCTTTCCGAATTACCGACCACCACGATGGAGAGCATATCCACCGTTTCCGGATCGAAATCGCCCAGCGGCGTCACCGTCATGGTTTCATCCGGCCGCCCCAGGTTCCGGCCGACGGCGACCGGGGTTTCCGGCGGGCGGAAGGACCGCAGGGTCTCGCAGGCTTCTCCCAGCAGCGTCCGGCGGCGCATACTTTGCGGATTGTAGAACGCGATCACGAAATCCCCTTCCGCCGCCGCCTGCACGCGCTGGCGGATCACCGGGCGGGGCGTCAACAGGTCGGACAACGAGATCAGGCAGAAATCGTGCCCCATCGGCGCGCCGAGCCGGGCGGACGCCGCCTGGAAAGCGGAGATGCCGGGGACCACATTGACCTGCACGCCGCGCAGCGCACGGTCCCGGTCCGCCGCCTCCAACCGTTCATAGACCAGCGTCGCCAGCGCGAAGATCCCCGGATCGCCGGAACAGACCAAGGCCACGCGCTTGCCGGTCGCGGCGATCCGCAACGCCTTATCGACCCGCCCCGTCTCATCCCCCAGGGGAGACGGGTGCCGCGCTTTCCCCGCGATCAGATCGGCGACCAAATCCAGATAGAGATCGTAGCCGACCGCTTCGTCGGCGTCCCTCAACGCCGCCACCGCTTCGGCGGTGCGCCAGGCGCGCTGTCCCGGCCCCACGCCGATCACATCCAGCCGGCCGCCGGCGCGGCCCGCGGCGACTGAAGACAGATCCGGCCCGCGCGCCACGGCGACCGTAACCCGGCCAACGCGCGTCTTGGGCACGATCAGTTCCGACTCCGGCCCGGCCAGGGCGAGCGCCGCGCCTTCCGACACCCCGTGACAGCCGGTCTCCTTGAACACGATGTCAGACGGGTTCTTCAGCCGGTCCCGTTCCGCGTTGAGTTCGTCCGCAGTGAAGAAACGGGCGTCGAGGTCCAAGTCCCGCGCGGCGGCCAGTACCGCCGGTTCGTCGGCCTTGATATCGATGGAGCCGAGTGCGGCGACCGAGGCTGGGGTCAGACCCTGGTCGCGCAGCACTTTCCGCACCGCGTCGGCCCCTTCCCCGGCCGGCACGCCGCGCTCCGCGCCGAGGCCGATTGCCAGGGTCGGCGGATGAAAGACCAGCGCGTCCATATCTTCCGGAACGGCCCGGTCGGTGACCAGGATACGCTGGTCGGCGGCGTCCGCCCCGGACGGCAGTACGGCGAGCCAGCCCGCATCGCCCGCTTCGACCTGCACCGCAACAGGCTTTTCCGCCAACAGGGCGGCGGCCACGGGCTTCACCCGCGCCGGGTCGGCAAGCGTCCAGCCTTCGGGCGGCTCGTCCAGCGCCAGACCCAGGCGCAGATCCCCCGCGGTCGTTACCGCCGCGCGCCCCGCAAGACAGTCGGCGATCCGCGCCGCCAGCGCGTTCGCGCCGCGATGTCCGCCCAACAGGGGCACCACGCTGGAACCGTCTTCGGAAACCGCCAGGACGGGGGGTTCGGACCTTTTATCGGCGATCAGCGGGGCGAGCGCGCGGATCAGGATGCCCGCGGCGCAGAAACCGACGATCGGCGCGCCCTCGACAAACAGATCGCGCAACAGGCCGACGGTATCGTCGAATTCCCATTCCGCCCCGTCGACCCGTCCGGTCCGGCCATACAGCACCGCATCCGGCAGAATCGCCCGCGCCTTTTCCGCGGTGGCCGCCCCCGCCTGCGTCAACGCGATCAAAGCGGTCATTGCGCCGCCTCCGCCGGGTCGCCGGGCTTGCGCCAGGCTTCGCCGCGCCGGTGCGCCAGAATCATCGAGAAGTATGGCACTGCCGTCTCGTCCGCGTCCCGCAGCGGCTGGATATGCTGCCGGTCCATCGTGGCGTGCTGAATATAGAGCGCATCTTCCGCCATGCCGGCATCTTCCAACAGCCGGCGGATCTTCTCGAAATGCCGGCCCACCTTGATGAAAACCACGGCGTCCATCCCGTCGAGACGCGCCGCGATATCCTCCTCCGGCAAAGGACCGGGCAGCACCGCCAGACTGTCGTTGCGCGAGGCAAGCGGCGCGCCGGTCATGGCGGCGGACGCCATCAGGCTGGAGACGCCCGGCACCACCTCCACCCGGTGCCGATCCACCAGGCGCGCGAAAAGATACATGAAACTGCCGTAGAAGAAGGGGTCGCCCTCGCACAGGACGGCGACGTCGCGGCCCGCCTGCACGTGGCCGGAAATCTCCTCGGCGGCGGCGTCATAGACCCGTTCCGCCGGAAAACGCGCTTCCACCATCGGCATGCGGATAGGGACTTCGGTCAACCCCTCCGGCAGATGGGGGGCGGCGATGCGGCGGGCGAGGGACTCGCCTTCCATCGGCGCGGGCCAGGCCACCACCGGGGCGCTTTGCAGAATTCGATAGGCTTTCAGGGTGATCAGGTCCGGGTCCCCGGGACCCACACCGATCCCATAGACCGTACCCGCCTTACCATTCGACATCATTTCAGATCCGGTTCGTTTTTGGTTTTGTGACTGAGAGTTGCGTGACCGGCATCATCGGCCGCCAACCGTGATAGGGACCGACGGCGTCGAGGCGCGAGACGGCGATGCGCACCATCTCGCCGCCGTGCGCGGCATGAAAACCGGCCAGCCGCGTCTCGCTTTCCATCGTTACGGCGTTGGCGACCAGCCGCCCGCCGGGTTTCAACGCCGCCCAGCAGGTTTCCAGCACCGCCGGGTCGCTGGAACCGCCGCCCACGAAAACCGCATCGGGCGCGGGAAGATCCCCCAGCGCCTGCGGTGCGCCGCCATCGATCAGACGCAGGCCCGGCACGCCGAGGGCGAGCGCATTGCGCGCCGCGCGGTCCCGCCGTTCCACCTTCGGTTCGATTCCGATCGCCGCGCCGCCCGCGCGCATCCATTCGATGGCGACCGAGCCGTTGCCGCAACCGACATCCCACAGCTGCGCCCCGGGCAGGGGCCTCAGCGCGGCCAGGGTCGCGGCGCGAACCTCGCGCTTGGTAAGCTGACCGTCGTGCAGAAATGCGTCGTCGGGCAGACCTGGAACGCGCGCAAGGACATTTGTGTCGGCGCCAGCGACACATTCTACAGCGATTGTGTTAAGATCGCGGCACTTATCCACAGTCCATCCGCCGGCTTCTCCGGTCAGGATCGTCTCCGCAGCGCCGTTCAAATGCTCGAACACGGTCATGGCGCTTGCGCCATAGCCGTGCTGTTGCAGCAAGGCGGCGACCCTGGCCGGCGACCCGCCATCCTCCGACAGGATCAGAATGCGTGCGCCGGGATGGAATTGCAGGGCGAGAAGCTCCAGGGGCCGGCCATGGATCGTTACGCGCGCCGTCTGTTCCAAGGGCCAGCCGAGCCGGGACGCCGCCAGGGAGAAAGCGCCCGGCGCGGGGATGACCGTCATGCCGTCAATTCCGAATTCCCGCGCCAGGGTGACCCCGATGCCGAAGCTCATCGGGTCGCCGGTCGCCAGCACGCAGACCGGACGGCCCTGCAGGGCGCGGATATCGGCGACCGTCCGGGAGAGGGGGGAGCGCCAAACCGTTGTCTTTGCGGAATGACCGTCCGGCAGCATTGCAAGATGGCGCTCGCCGCCGAAGATATGCTCCGCCCCATCAACCAGGGCGCGCACCGCGGGCGGCAGAACGTCCAGCCCATCCTCGCCGACGCCGACAACCGACAGCCAGGGTCCTTCCGTCATCGCGGCCCCCCGTCGCGCAGCGCCACCGACAGGCCGTTCACCGCCGCCGCCGCCAGGGCGCTGCCGCCGTCCCGGCCCGGCAGCGTGATGTAGGGAACGCCCAACCCCGCGTCACACAGCGCCTGCTTGGATTCCGCCGCGCCCACGAACCCGACCGGAAAAGCCAGAATCGCCGCCGGCCGGGCCCAGCCGTCGTGCAGCCGCTCCAGAAGATGAAACAGCGCCGTCGGCGCATTGCCGACCGCAACCACCGCGCCGCCGATATGCTCTTCCCAGGCCTCCACCGCCGCCGCCGACCGTGTCGTCCCCAACGCTGTCGCGCGGGCCGGCGTGCAGGGGTCGTTCAAACTGCACAACACCGCGTTTTCGGCCGGCAGCAGCGAGCGCGTCACCCCCATCGCCACCATTTCCGCATCCGCCAGGATCGGCTTTCCGGCGGCGAGCGCGGCGCAGCCCGCGCCGGCGACATCGCCGTCGAAGACAAGTTCCGCCGCGATGGAGGGCCGGCCGCAGGCATGCACCAAGCGCTCCACGACCGGATGCATGCCGCCGGGAAAGCGGGAGAGGTCCGCCTCCCGCCGTACCGTTTCGAAGGAAGCGCGGTAAATCGCCGCCGGATCGCGGATATAGTCATAGCGTTTCGGGCTCATGCCGCCTCCTCGAACCGCAGCGGCTCGGCGACCGGCGCGTTCGCCTGCACCAGGCCGAGGATCCAGGCTTCCTCCCGCTCGATGGCCGCGCGGTCTTCGTCGCCGATATCCGGCGGGCCGGCGAAGGCGGGTTCCAGGCGGCCCTGCCGGTCCAGCGCCGCCAGATGTTCGACAACGGTGGCGACCTGGGCCGCGTCCTTCGGCAGGCCGTCCAGAAGCCGCGGCCGGACCTGGGACGGATAAAGCTCCGCCAGGACGATGGCCGGGCGCGGGTCGTGCCTTAACCCGGTCTCGAAAGGCCAGATGGAGGTGACTGACGCCAGCCTGGGATCGGTGCGCAACCGCCAGACCGCCGGAAGCCCCATCAGGACCTGTCCGCCGACAACCCCGTTTCCGGCCAACTGCCAGACCGGCTTGGCGCCGCTGGCGTAGCGGTCGGCCAAGCGGCGTTCCGGCGGGTAGGCGACGCCATAGCGCGTGGGTTTTCGGAACGGCAGGCCCGGATACCGGCCTTCATGCGCCGGCGGATAGCCCCAGAACGGGCCTTCCCCATCGAAACAGGTGCGGTTGATGTCGGCGGCCACCGCGAACCGGTTGTTCGCATTGTCCTCCCCATCGATCAGGTCGCGTCCCAGCCGTTCCCAGGTCTTGCGCCAGATCAGCCCGTCCAGGCCCAACGCCGCGCCCATGCCGCGCGGATAGCCGAAGGCGAAATCGAAACCGACCAGGACGCGCCCACGGTCGGCGAGGTCCGCGATCAGATCGGCAAGCGCCCCGGTCGCCTCGGCGCGGGTACGCGCATGCCGCAGATCGGCCAACGCGAAACTGTCCCGCTTCCGCAGACCGGCGGCCCACCAGATGGAATCCTTGGCGCGTTGCGGTGCGCGCGGCGCGGGAGTTCCCGCCGCGCTCCAATCCACCATCACATAGCTGTCGAACAGCGGCATGACCGGTCAATCGACGCCGTCGGCCTGCATAGATTTCGGTCCCAACGGATGGTCCGCATGCGGATAGGGATGGTGATGATGGTCATGCCCGTGATCGTGGGAATGCCCGTGCCCATGATGATGGTGGTGGCCATGGTCATGCTCATGGCCGTGGTCATGATCGTGGGAATGCGCCGGGGCGTCCCCGGTCCCGATTCCCTCCACATGATGATGGTGGCTTTCCTGGGCCAGACCGACCTCCGCCTCGAAGCCCAGCACCTGGGCGCGGTATTTGCACATCTGGCAGTTCATGTTGTTCGCACCCTCGACAATCTCCCACAGACGGTCGGCGAAAGTGTCGATCACCTTGTCATGGTCGTTGAGATAGGGCGCTTTGATGAATTCCACATCCGGATGCCGGGCGGCCACCTTGTCGGCATAATCATAGATCCGGTTGATCAGAATGCCGGTGAACAGGAAGTAGGGGAACACCACGATCCGTTTGTAGCCAAGCTTGACCGCATGCTCCAACCCGGGCTCCACCAACGGGAAGGTGACGCCGGAATAGCAGGTTTCCGCCCAGCCGAATCCCATTCCTTCCCACAACATGCGGGCGACCTTGGAAACGTTGGAATTGGCGTCGGGGTCGGACGCGCCGCGCCCCACGACGACCAGCATCGTCTCGTGCCGGGGCACGTCGCCGCCTGCGGCCTGAAGCGCCTGTTCGACCCGGTCGCCCGCCGCCTGCAGCATTTTCAGATCGACCGCCAGTTCCCGGCCGTAATCGATCCGCATGCCCGGATTCTGGGCCATATAGGTGTTCAGCACGGACGGAATATCGTTCTTCGCATGCCCGGCGGCGAACAGCATCCCCGGCACGGCCAGAACCCGCGTGACGCCCTGTTCGCGCAGCTTGTCCAATCCGTCGCGGATGATCGGGGTGGCGAATTCCAGAAACCCGTATTCCACGGGATAGGCCGGAAACCTTTCGCGCAGATTGAGCGCGACGGACTCGAACTCCCGGACCGCATCGACACTGCGGCTGCCATGGCCGCAAACCATGATGCCCAGCTTCTCGCCCGGAATTTCGGGAAACAGCGCGCCGCGGAACGAAACGCCGGCGGCGGCGGCGGTAGCGTCAGACATATTTGCCCCTGTCTTGGATACGGGTTCGCATTACCCTCACAGTACGGCCCCATTTGCCCCGGGCCGGATGGGTGCGCATACGATCCTCCTATCAGGTGCCGCGCCGCCCGTCAGCCCAATTCGCGACACGGGATATTCTGGAAAGGGACCCCCCATCGGCATAGAGTGCCCCCGACGGAATCCACGGCCCATGGCGCGCCGCTTTCAGAAGGAAAAAACATGACAGAGACACTGACCATCGTGGCGCGAATTGTCGCGGCCCCGGGACAGGCGGACGCATTGGCCGACGCCATGGCGCCCCTGGTCGAAGACACCCGCAAGGAGGCCGGGTGCCTGCAATACGATCTGCATCGGGGGACCGAGACGCCCGACCTGTTCGTCTTTGTCGAGGAGTGGGAGACCAAACCGCTGTGGGAAGCGCACATGTCCGGCGCGGCCATTCAAGCGTTCCGGGAGCGTATCGACGCCGGCATGATCGCCGAATCGGAGGTCATGCAGTTAAACCGGATCGGCTGACACGTATCCCTTTCGGACTGCGGCCCCAGGCCGAACCGGCCCCCACAGGGCGCGGTTCAACTGCGGGGCGCGTGCTTGTTCAGAATACGCTGTAGCGTGCGGCGGTGCATTTTCAGGCGGCGCGCCGTCTCCGACACATTGCGTCCGCATTGTTCATAGACCCGCTGAATATGCTCCCAGCGCACCCGGTCGGCGGACATCGGGTCCTGCGGCGGGGGCGGCAGGGGCTCGTCGCCCCGGTTCAGCAGGGCGTGCACGATCTGATCCGCATCCGCCGGTTTCGGCAGATAATCCACCGCGCCCGCCTTTATCGCGGTCACCGCGCTGGCGATATTGCCGTAGCCCGTCAGCATCACGGCGCGGGCTTCCGGCCGCGCTTCCGCAAGCGCTTCGACCACCGCCATGCCGTTGCCGTCTTCCAGCCGCATGTCGATCAGCGCGAAAGCCGGCGGCTGCATCGCCAGGAGCGAAAGCGCTTCGCGCACGCCCGCCGCCTCGCGGACAAGAAAGCCGCGCTGCTCCATCGCGCGCACCAGGCGCGTGCGCAGCACCCGGTCGTCGTCCACGATCAGCAGCGACCTGTCCTGATGCGCCTCCGCCGTGAGTTCAGAGGCTTCTTCCGTCAACATGTCCGACCTTTCCATTGATCATGCGTATCCACCCATATGGGTCATAAGCCGCGCGCCTCAATACGGTGCCTGTTCCAGACGATATCGATCCGCGCGCCGCCTTGCCTTTTATTCTTATACGTCGCCAGGGCCCCGGTCCGATCAAGCAGGGTTTGCGCGATAAAAATCCCCAATCCCAGATGCCCGGCGCGGCCGGCCCGGCTGGAGACATAGGGTTCGCCCAGGGAATCCAGCATCCAGCCCGGAAAGCCGGGGCCGTCATCGTCGATCCGCAGCCGGATCTGCGTGTCCTTCCAGAGCACGGAGAGGGTCACCTTGGTGCGCGCGAACTGGCCGGCATTCTGCACCAGATTGCCGATTCCCTGGAGAAATTCCGGCCGGCGGAGGACGACGGGCTCCGACCCTTCGCAGTCCGGATCGACAACCAGCGAGACGTCGATGCCGTCGGGAATATGATCGCGCGCCGATTCCTCGATCATGTTGGTGAACGGCAGCGTGTCGAAGGGCTGACCCGCGCGCTGTTCCGGCGTTCGGCCCAGGGCGGCCAGAATGTCCCGGCAGCGGTTGGTCTGTTCGACCAGAAGCTCGACATCCTCGCGCAGGGGGCTGTCCGGCGGAATTTCCCGCGCCAGGTCGGAGGAAATCAGCGCAATCGTGTTGAGCGGCGAGCCCAGTTCATGCGCCGCCGCCGCCGCCAGTGTGCCGAGATCCGACATATGCTGTTCCCGGCTGAGCGCCGCTTCGGTTTCCGCCAGGGCGGCGTCTCGGCGGCGCGACTCTTCCGAAATCGCCCAGACATAGACCGAGGTGAACACCACCAGCACGGTTACCGCCGTCCACAGACCGGCGGTATAGAACAAGGGCATGTCCGGCACGGTGCCGAGCCAGGGCAGCGGCAAATGGAAAAAAGCCAGGAAGGTCGCGCAGAACACGGCCAGCACGGTCAGCATCAAGGTGGCGCCGCGCGACAGAATGGTGGCCGCCACCGTCACCGGCACCGCGATCAGAAAGGCAAAGGGATTGGTCAGACCGCCCGTGAAATAGGCAAGGGCCGTGACCTGAAACAGGTCGAAGGCCATGAAGCGCGCGGCGTGGTAATTGGTCAGCCGGGACGCCCCGGACCAGCCCGCCGACAGCCAGACATTCGACAGCGCCAGGGCGGCGACGATCACCAGACATTCCACGAAAGGAAAGGGAAATTCCAGAATGCCCTGCACCGCCGTAATTGTCGCCAG
>JANQIT010000091.1 GCA_028282025.1 Hwanghaeella sp.
CTCGACCATCATGAACGGGCGTTGGCGGCCAAGCCCGATCTGGCCTTGGCGCACAGCAACAAACTGCTGGGAATGCACTACGCCGATCACCTGACGCCCGAACGCCTGTTTGCTGAGCATCTTTCCTGGGGGGCCGCGATAGAAGCCGGGCGCGGTCCTGCCGGTGCGCGGCGGAGCCGTGAAGGGAAACCGGACCCGGAACGCCGTTTGCGGATCGGATATCTGTCGCCGGATTTCCGCGTGCACCCGGTCGGCTGGTTCTTTCTGTCGCTGCTGGAGCAGCACCGGTCCGACCGGGTCGAGACGTTCTGTTACGCCCTCAACGATCAGGTCGACCGGCAGACGGACTTGATCCGGGCGGCGGCGCAGCATTGGCGGCCGGTCTCGGCGCTTGACGAGGCCGCGATAGAAGATCTGGTCCGGGCTGACGGGATAGATGTTCTGGTCGATCTGGCCGGACATACGGCCGGCAACAGACTCGGCGTGTTCGCCGGTAAGCCCGCGCCGGTGCAGGTGACGTGGCTTGGCTATCCCGACACGACGGGCCTGACGTCGATGGATTACCGTCTCACGGATGGCGTCGCGGACCCCGATGGCAGCCTCGCCAGCGAAGAACTGGTCCGTCTCGATGGCGGCTTCCTCTGTTATCGCGCGCCGGTCGAGGTTTCGGTGATGAAGCAGTCCCGCGCGGGGCGCGGCGTCGTGTTCGGCTCGTTCAACAACCTGGCCAAATTGAACGACAGCGTCGTGGACTGCTGGGCCGAAATCCTCAAACGCGTGCCGGACTCGCGGTTGATGCTGAAGGCGCGGTCCTTCGCCGACCCGGATACAAGCGCCCGATGCGTGCAGGCCTTCCAGGATCGCGGCATTGCCCCTCATAGGTTGGATCTGCGGGAGCGGACCCACGATCTGCGTGACAGTTTCGCGGCCTACAACGCGATGGATATCGCGCTGGATCCGTTTCCCTATAACGGCACGACCACGACCTTCGATGCGTTGTGGATGGGAACGCCGGTGATCGCGCTTGCAGGCGACAGGCACAGCGGGCGGGTCGGGGCGAGCATACTGACCCATGCCGGGTTGGAGGACCTGATTGCCCAGTCCGCCGACGGCTATATCGACCTTGCGGCGGCCCTTGCTCAGGATACGGACCGCCTCGACGCTTTAACCCGGTCCCTGCGCACACGTCTGGAATCCTCCTCTCTGATGGATGCTTCGGGCTTCGCCGGGAAGATGGAAGAGGTCTATCGCGATTTGTGGCGGCGCTGCTGTGCGGCAGCGGAGCCGAACGGCTAATCCCTAGTGCTTTCGGGCGAACTTGCGGTGCAGACCCTGCCCTGCCGGTTGCACCTGCGAGAAAGCTTGGTACATTACCGCCGCGCCGCAGGGGAAGGGCCAATACGCGGTCGGTTCCCCATGTGCATCCAGCTTGGCGCAAACACAGCTACGGGGAAGTCTTTAGCGACATGAATATCCACGAGTATCAGGCGAAGGAACTTCTGAGGAAGTTCGGCGTCGCCGTGCCGGACGGGCAGGTTGCCTATACCGTCGATGAGGCGGTTCAGGCGGCAAACGAACTGGGCGGCCCCATCTGGGTCGTCAAATCTCAGATTCATGCGGGCGGCCGCGGCGCCGGCCGGTTTAAAGATGGCGACCCTGACAAAGGCGGCGTCCGGGTGTGCAAGGCCGTCGAAGAGGTGCGCGAAAACGCCAACGCCATGCTTGGCGCTACGCTGGTCACCAAACAGACCGGCGCGGACGGCAAGGAAGTAAAGCGCCTGTATATCGAAGACGGCTGCGACATCGCGCGGGAACTTTATTTGTCCCTGCTTCTGGACCGCGCCACCAGCCGGGTCACGATCATGGCCTCTACCGAAGGGGGCATGGAGATCGAGGAAGTCGCCGAAGAGCATCCGGACAAAATCATCCGGGTCGCCATCGATCCGGCAACCGGTATCTCCGGCTTCCATTGCCGGCGCATCGCTTTCGCGCTGGGCCTGGAAGGCAATCAGGTCAAAAGCTGCACCAAGTTCCTGACCTCGATGTACACCGCCTTCACCAAGCTGGACGCCAGCATGGTCGAAGTGAACCCGCTGGTCGTGACCGGCGCGGGCGACGTCATCGCGCTCGATGCGAAAATGAACTTCGACGACAACGCGCTCTTCCGTCATCCCGACGTCGCGGGCATGCGCGACGAGGACGAAGAAGATCCGATGGAGCTTGAAGCGACCAAGCACGAGCTGAATTACATCAAGCTCGACGGATCTATCGGCTGCATGGTGAACGGGGCCGGCCTGGCGATGGCCACCATGGACATCATCAAGCTGAAGGGCGGCGATCCGGCGAACTTCCTGGATGTCGGCGGCGGCGCCACCAAGGAACGCGTGACCAAGGCCTTCAAGATCATTCTCAGCGATCCGAACGTGGAGGGTATTCTGGTGAATATCTTCGGCGGGATCATGCGCTGTGACGTGATCGCCGAGGGCGTGGTCGCGGCCTCTCGCGAGGTGAACCTGCACGTGCCCCTGGTGGTGCGGCTGGAAGGCACCAATGTCGAGCAGGGCAAGAAGATCATGGCGGAATCGGGATTGCCGATCATCTCCGCCGACAATTTGGAAGACGCCGCGGAGAAAGTCGTGGCGGCTGTGAAGGAGGCTGGCTAATGGCTGTTCTCGTCAATAAGGACACAAAGGTCATTTGCCAGGGTTTCACCGGCGCGCAGGGGACCTTCCACTCGGAACAGGCGATTGCCTACGGGACCCGGATGGTCGGCGGTGTGACGCCGGGCAAGGGCGGCTCCACGCATCTCGACCTGCCGGTTTTCAATACTGTGGCCGAAGCGCGGGAATCGACCGGCGCCAACGCCAGCGTGATCTATGTGCCGCCGCCGTTCGCGGCCGATGCGATCATGGAAGCGATTGAAGCGGAAATCGAACTGGCGGTCTGCATCACCGAAGGCATTCCGGTGATGGATATGGTGAAGGTGAAGCGGGCTTTGAACGGCTCCAACACGCGGCTGATCGGTCCGAACTGCCCGGGTGTCATCACGCCTGAACAATGCAAGATCGGCATCATGCCGGGGCATATCCACCGCGCCGGGAAGATCGGCGTCGTCTCCCGTTCCGGGACGCTGACCTATGAAGCGGTCGCCCAGACGACGGCGGTGGGCCTTGGTCAGTCGACCTGTATCGGCATCGGGGGCGACCCGGTGAACGGCACCAATTTCATCGATTGCCTGGAAATGTTCCTGGCCGACGATCAGACCGAAGGCATTATCATGATCGGCGAGATCGGGGGCACGGCGGAAGAAGAAGCGGCCGAGTTCGTGAAATCCTCTTCGGTGAAAAAGCCGATGGTCGGGTTCATCGCGGGCCGCACCGCGCCTCCGGGCAAGCGGATGGGCCATGCGGGTGCGATTATTTCCGGCGGACAAGGCACCGCCGATTCCAAGATGGAGGCGATGAAAAGCGCCGGCATAACAGTCTCGGAAAGCCCGTCGGCCCTGGGCACCACCATGCTTCAGGCGATGCAGGGATAGAAGCGAGGAACGCCGGGGATCTTCCCCGGCGTTTTTCTTTACGCGTTTCTTAACGAATTTCTGCGCCTGTGGGTTTGCGGGCCCGTCTCGCATTTATGCGGAAATAATCATTCTCTTGCGCCTTCCTCGTGCTATCCTGTTGAAACAATGGGTTTTGGGGCGTAATCCATGACCCGCATACCGGCCTTAAAACAGTTTCGCCGTCGCGAATTTGAAGGGGAGGCAGACCATGGCCTACGTTGGGGAAACATCGCCGCTCTACACGGCCAACGAAACCTATGTCGCGGAGCTTTATCAGAAGTTTCTCGGCGATCCCGCATCCATCGACAAGCAGTGGGCCGATTTCTTTTCCGGCCTGGATGACGCCGATCTGGATTTCCTGAACGGATATCGCGGCCCCAGCTGGGGACAGCGCGGCACCACCGTGATCGGCGGCGGTGCGGAAAGCACCGGCGCATTCTCCGACACGCTGATCGCGGAAACGGAAAGGGGCTCTCCCTACGAAGACGTCCTGCGCCGTCTGGCGGAAGGCGCCGCCCCGCATGCCAGCGCATCGGAAATCCGGCAGGCCACGCTGGATTCGATCCGGGCGCTGATGATCATCCGCGCCTATCGCATGCGCGGCCATGCGCTGGCCCATCTCGATCCGCTGAACCTGCACGAGCCGGGCTATCAGCCGGAGTTGGACCCGAAGACCTACGGGTTCGAAGAGAAGGACATGGATCGTCCGATCTTCATTAACTACTACCTGGGGCTTGAGTCGGCGAGCATGCGGGAGATTGTCCGCATCTGTCAGGAAACCTATTGCGGTTCCATCGGCGTTGAGTTCCAGCATATTCAGGTTCCCGAGGAGAAATCCTGGATTCAGGAACGGATCGAGGGAATCCGGAACCGCACCGAATTCACGGACCTGGGCAAGAAGACGATCCTGGAGCGGTTGACCCAGGCGGACGTTTTCGAAACCTATCTGGACAAGAAATACCGCGGCACCAAGCGGTTCGGGCTGGACGGCGGCGAAACGCTGGTCCCGGTCATCGAACAGATTTTCAAGCGCGGCGCTCAACTGGGGCTGCAGGAAGTGGTGATCGGCATGGCCCACCGCGGCCGTCTGAACGTCCTCGCCAACATCATGCGCAAGCCCTATCAGGCGATTTTCGCGGAGTTCGAAGGCATCAACACGTCGCCGGAAGATGTGCAGGGGTCGGGCGACGTGAAGTACCATCTGGGCACCTCCGCGGACCGTGAGTTCGACGGCCGGGTGGTTCACCTGTCTCTCACCGCGAACCCCAGCCATCTGGAAGCGGTCAATACCGTGGTCTTGGGCAAAGTGCGCGCCAAGCAGCGCCAGCGCGGCGATGCGGACCGTGAAGCGGTCATGGGGTTGCTGCTGCACGGGGATGCCGCCTTCATCGGCCAGGGGATCGTGGCGGAAACCTTCCTGTTGAGCGAACTGGACGGTTACAAGACCGGCGGCACGATTCATATCGCGATCAATAACCAGATCGGCTTCACCACCGCGCCGTCGAAATCGCGTTCCTCGCCCTATTGCTCCGACATGGCGAAGATCGTCGATGCGCCGGTGTTCCATGTGAACGGGGACGATCCGGAAGCCTGTGTCCATGTGGCCCGCATCGCCATCGAATACCGGCAGAAGTTCAAGAAAGACGTTGTCGTCGATATGTGGTGCTATCGCCGCCACGGGCATAACGAGGGCGACGAGCCCATGTTCACGCAGCCGTCGATGTATACCCGCATCGGCGATCAACCGCGGACGCGGCAGCTCTATGCCCAAAAACTGGAAAGCAGCGGCACGATCCCCGAGGGAACCGGGGCCAAGATCGTCGAGGAGTTTACCAATCACCTCGATAAGGAATTCGAGGCGCGTCACTCCTACAAGGCGAACAAGGCCGATTGGCTGGAAGGTAAATGGGCGGGCCTGAGCATCGCGGAAGGCGATGCGCGCCGGGGTCAGACCGGGGTCGATATCGACCTGTTGAAGGAGGTCGGTTACGCGATCTCGGAAGTGCCGCAGAACTTCAACCTCAACAGTAAGATCGCGCGTCAGCTCAATCAGAAGCGCAAGATGATCGAGACCGGTAAGGATATCGATTGGGGCACGGCGGAGGCGCTGGCCTTCGGAACCCTGCTGTGCGAGTCGACCTCCATCCGGCTGTCGGGCGAGGATTCCGAGCGCGGCACCTTCTCTCAGCGCCACTCGGTGCTGACCGACCAGAAGACCGAAGACAAATATGCGCCGCTGAACAACATCCGCATGGGACAGGCGCCGTTCGAGGTGATCGACAGCCCGCTCAGCGAATTCGGCCTGTTGGGGTACGAGTACGGTTACGCCAGCGCCGAGCCGCATTCCCTTGTGCTGTGGGAAGCGCAATTCGGCGATTTCGCCAACGGCGCGCAGGTGATCATCGATCAGTTCATTGCGTCCGCCGAATCGAAGTGGCTGCGGATGTGCGGTCTGGTGATGCTGTTGCCGCACGGCTATGAGGGGCAGGGGCCGGAGCATTCCAGCGCGCGCCTGGAACGCTACCTTCAGCTTTCGGCGGAGGATAATTGGCAGGTCTGCAACATCACCAGCCCGTCGAACTATTTCCATGCGCTGCGCCGCCAGGTGCGCCGCAACTTCCGCAAACCCTTGATCCTGATGACGCCGAAGTCGCTGCTGCGCCATAAGCGCTGCATCTCGACCCTGGATGAAATGGCCGAAGGATCGACCTTCCACCGCCTGTTGTGGGACGACGGGCAGTTCGAAAACCGTCTGGTCAAGGACAGCGCGGTCAAGCGGGTCGTGGTCTGTTCCGGGAAGGTCTATTTCGATCTTCTGGAAGAGCGCAACGCGCGCGGCATCGACGATGTCTACCTGCTTCGGGTCGAGCAACTCTTCCCCTGGCCGGAAGCCGCGCTGGAAGCGGAACTCAGCCGTTTCCAGAATGCCGAGGTGCTGTGGTGCCAGGAAGAGCCGCAGAATGCCGGGGCCTGGTTCTTCGTCGACCGCCGGCTCGAAAAGGTTCTGATTTCCGTCGGCAACAAAGTGTCGACCCGGCCGCGCTATGTTGGGCGGTCGGAAGCGGCGTCGCCTGCGGCGGGCCGCATGAAGGACCATATCGCGCAGCTCAAGGCCTTTGTGGATGAAGCCCTGACCGTTGACCGGTCGGCCGCACGGAAGACGCCCGTCAAGAAAGCGGCGGCGAAACGGGCGGCCGCGAAGAAGACGCCGGCCAAGAAGGCGGCCGCGCGGAAGGCTGGCGCAAAGAAGTAAACCGCTTATCTGTTTCCCGGGCCGGTACGGGGGAGTCCGAAGCCGGCCGAAGATAGCAACGGAGCTAGAGACGAAAAATGGCCACGGAAGTGCATGTCCCAACCCTGGGGGAGTCCGTAACGGAAGCCAGTGTGATGCGCTGGTTCAAACAACCGGGCGAGGCCGTGGCGGTCGATGAGCCGCTGGTCGAACTGGAAACCGACAAGGTAACCGTGGAAGTGCCGTCGCCGGTCGCCGGGACCGTGGGCGATATCGCCGCCGACGAAGGGGCGGAGGTTGAAGTCGGCGCGCTGCTCTGCTCGATCAACGAAGGGGCCGCCGCGGCCGCCCCCGCCGCCAAACCGGCCGAAGCGCCGAAGGCAGCGCCGGAACCGGCGCCCGCACCCGCGGCTGCCGCCCCCGCGGCGACGCCCGCCACCAACGACACCTTGTCGCCCGCCGTCGCCAAGATGGTTGCTGAAAACAATCTTGACGCCTCGAAGATTCCGGCGACCGGGCCGAAAGGCAATCTGACCAAGGAAGACGTTCAGAACTTCCTCTCGGGGGCCGCCAAGCCCGCGCCCGCGGCCAAGCCCGCTTCCGCCCCCGCCGCGCCGGTGGGTGGACCGAAACCGGCGGTTCCGACATACGATGCGATGCCGGAGCGCGCGTTCGACCCGCGCGGCGAGGAACGCGTCAAGATGCCCAAGCTGCGCAAGGTCATCGCCACGCGCCTGAAGGAAGCGCAGAACACCGCCGCCATGCTGACCACCTTCAACGAGGTGGACATGACCGCGATGATGGAGCTCCGCAAAGACTACAAGGACCGCTTCGAGAAGAAGCACAATGTGAAGCTGGGCTTCATGAGTTTCTTCGTGAAAGCGACCGTGATCGCGCTGAAGGAACTTCCGGCGGTCAACGCGGAGATCTATGGCGACGAGATCATCTACAAGAATTACTACGATATCGGCATCGCTGTCGGCACACCGTCGGGCCTGGTTGTGCCGGTCCTGCGCGACGCCGACAAGAAGAGCTTTGCGGAGATCGAAGGCGGCATCGCCGATTTCGGCCGCCGCGCCCGCGACGGCAAGCTGACCATGCAGGAAATGATGGGCGGCACCTTCACGATCACGAATGGCGGCGTCTTCGGCTCGCTGCTGTCGACGCCGATCCTCAACCCGCCGCAGTCCGGCATTCTGGGAATGCACAAGATCCAGAAACGCCCAATCTGCGATTCGGACGGCAATATCGTCGCAGGCAATATGATGTATGTGGCGCATTCCTACGATCACCGCATCATCGACGGCCGCGAGGCGGTGACCTTCCTGGTGCGGCTGAAAGAAATGCTGGAAGACCCGGCGCGGCTGTTGATCGACGTGTAAGGCGAGATCAGTCGGCCACCCGGCAAATCACCCGACGAATACGGCCCTGCTGACGCAGGGTCGTAAGCGTTTGGGCCACTGTTGATCGCGACAATCCTTCTACGGCGCTCGAATTTGCCACTGTCGGAAGACGGCTTTGGGCGATGTTCCGATTGCTGACGAATTCCCGCAGCAAATCGGGAGCCACGGCGTCTATTCTCCCGAATTTCTCATCCCCGCTTACAATGACGCCAACAACCTTGCCGTTGCTGTCGAGGACCGGCCCGCCGCTAAAACCATTGTAAACACTGCTGCTTGTTGGGCTTGGCTGTTCCGCCCAGGTCAACACTCGAAAACTCTCTTCAAAAGGGTTGTCCCAGCCCATATCACGGGCCACCACCATTGCTGCTGTGAAACCGCGAGGCCGACCTCTTGGGTATCCAAACAGGTATCCATCGGCGAGTCGTTCAGGGGTTTCTTCGGCAGAGGCAATCGGTATCGCCTCTGCGTCGGTGCTGGAAAACAACAGGCTAAGATCCGCTGTCGGATGGTGCACAACACGATCAACTACACCGAAATACCGGTTCCCTTCATTCAAGTAGATGGTACTGCAGGCATTGACCGCATGCTGTGCGGTTAACCACACGCCTTTCCCGACGCTGAAGGCAGTGCCGGTGGAAGGTGTTGGTGGGCCGTCGTCCCTTTCCATGTAGAAGCCCTGAGGTCGCGGCATCAGATCGAAATCGGTATAGAGGAAAAGCCCCGCCATTGCGGCCGCCATGGCCAGCCACAATGCCCGAGTTCCGCGCATCAGCCGGCCTTGCAGTAAAGCTGTACGACCGACCGCTCCCGCCGCAGGGCGTCCCCCGTCGTTCGGTAGGTGTTCGCCGACAGGTCCGCAATTGGAGGTGCCGCCGCCTGGTTTCCGGCGATCAGGCTGTCGGCGGCGGCGATCTGCAACAATTCCTGCGTCGTGCCCGGCACGGTCGTCGCGACCCGGCCGCGCCTGGGGCTTTCGCCGACGGTGATGCCGACGATCTCTCCCTCCAGATCGACCGCCGGCCCGCCACTGAGCCCGCCCAGGGAGTTCAGTTTGGCCGGTATCTCCTGCGCGGCCCAGACCCAGATCGGAAAACGCGCGCCGCGTCTGCCCCGGTCGGACGCCGTCGATGCGCCGAGGAAGGCCGACCGCACATCGCCCGGCCGCCCCGCGGGGTAGCCGAAATGGTAACCGGGGCTCTGTCGCGGCGGCGGGGCGGCGCGGTCTTCCAAGGCCAGGCTGGGCGCGGTCAGCGGATGGAACAGCAGGCTGGCGTCGGAAGACGGGTGGTGCACGATCCGCTTAATCCGAAGTTCCGCGCCCGTGGTCCGGTCCGGGCGCACGATCCAGACACTGTCGCAGTTGTCGACCACATGCCGCGCTGTCAGCCAGACGCCGTCTCCGACGGCGAAGGCGGTTCCCGTGGATGCGCCGGCCCGGGGTTTGCTCTCGAACAGCCACGTGGCCAACGGGCCCGGCTGCGCCCGGACGCGTTGCTGCGGGGCAGTTGGATCGGGGGCGATATAGGGGGCGGGCCGGCGAACTTCGCCGCCATCGAAATCCGTTATCGCCGACAGGCCTGCGAAGGCGACGATCAGGACGATCCAAAGAAGGCGCGTGTTCATCACTGTCCTTGGGCGTCAGCCGGAGACCGCCGCCGCCGTGACCGTTCCCACGGCCAGTTTCACCGCCAGCATGATTACGGCGGACGGCAGATCGTTCGCTTCGATCTTGCTGCTGACATCCTTTAAGGTCATGTCGAGGAAGAAGAAGGCGACGATCTGCAGGATCACCGTCACAGGCCCCCAAACAGCCAGGTCCAACAGACCGACGCTGGCGCTCATGGCGAAGGCCAGCGGGATGGCCATGCCCAGGATGGCCCCGGCGAAGGTGATGCTGGCCGCCAGGTTTCCCTGCCGGATCAATTCCAACTCCCGGTATGGGGTGACTTTCTCATAGATCCAGACCCCCGCTCCAAGCAGCAGGAAGGTTGTGATCGTGTGCAGGAACAGAACCGGCAGTCCGGACCATAGAGATTGCAGAACAGCTTCCATGAATACAGTCCACTATGTGACGATTGGGGTGAGTGCTATACCGCGTTGAGGGGAGACAGTCATCCTGGAGCGTCGATGCGCGCGTTAGAAGAGACACCGCCCGTCACCTGGTCGGCGGCGCGCCGGATCGGTGTTGCCGACGGGCTGGGCGTACCGGCAATGGCGCTGTTCACGACCATGGTTGGATTCGGTGCGATATCCCGCGAAAGCGGTTTGGATGTTTTCGTCACTTTGGCGGCGACCCTTCTGATTTGGGGCATGCCCGGTCAGATCGCGTTCGTCGATCTGTATGCGGCGGGCGCGGGCGGTCTGGTGATCTTCACCGCTGTGGCGCTCGCCAATCTTCGGATGCTGCCGATGACGGTTTCCGGCCTGCCGATGATGCGTTTGAACGATCATGCCGTCGGTCTGCCGGGCCGGATGGGCATCGCCCACCTTCTGGCGGTCACCGGATGGGCGCAACTGACCGCTGCGCAGAACAAGGTCCCGCCGATGGCGGTGCTGCCCTACTACATCGGCTTTGTGGCGGTGATCTATGCGGCGGCGTCGGCTGGGACGGTCTTCGGCTACTATCTCAGCGATCTTCTGCCTCAACCGGGTATCCGCGTCGCGGTCTATGCGACACCGCTTTATCTGTTGCTGCTTGTGGCCGGCGCGCGCCAGTGGGGAAACCGCCTGGCGGTATTTCTCGGGGCGTTTCTGGGGCCGGTGACCTACCCGCTGCTGGGGGACTGGTGCATCCTGGCGGCCGGTCTGGGCGGCGGCACCATGGCTGTTCTGATCGCCCGTCGGCGCGCCGGGAGTGGAGACGCGGAATGAGCGATGGGCTGCTTCCCTGGGCCATGCTTTCGCTGGCGGTGGCGGCGACCTTCGCCTGGCGTTTCGTGGGCGTGCTGATCGCCGGGCGGCTGCGGGAAGACGATCCGCTGTTCGACTGGGTCAGCGCCGTCGCCTATGCGATGGTGGCGGGCCTTATGCTGCGGATCATCGTCTTTCCGACCAACGCGATGGCGGACGCGCCGCTTTTGGACCGTCTGACGGCTTTCGCCGTGGCGCTGTTGGTCTGGTACTTCCGGGGGCGCGCCTTGATGCAGGGGCTGTTCGCGGGGGTTGCCGTTTTTGCGGCTTTCGTGCTTCTGCGTGAGGGAGGTGTCCTCTAACTTCCATAAGGGGCGGCGGCCTCTTGCGCCGCGATACCGGCATGCCCGCCCGGTCCCTGCCCTCTCTTCGAGCCAATCGCAGTCCATTTGGAAAGGTTTTGTATTTGCTGCGTCTCCGTTACGTCTGGATCGTTGTTTTTTGTGCGCTGGTGTTCGCCATCGGCCAATTTCACCGTGCGGCGGGGGGCATTCTGGCCCCTGTCCTGGCGGAGGAACTTTCGCTGTCCGCCTCCGCGCTGGGCAGCGTGATCGGAGCGATGTTCATCGCAACGGTGGCGATGCAGATTCCGGCCGGCGTGGCGCTGGACCGTTTCGGGCCGCGGCGGGTGCTGCCGGCGATGCTGATGCTGGCGGGCCTGGGCAGCATTCTGTTTTCCCAGGCGGTTGCGCTGGAATGGATCTATGCCGGACGGATTCTGCTGGGGATCGGGTTCGCATCCTCGTCGGCGGCGGCGCATATCCTGTTCTCGCGCTGGTTCCCCCAGGACCGCTTTGCACAGATTTCCGGCATCATGGTTGCTATCGGCGGGATCGGCGGTCTGACCGGCACTTATCCGCTGGCCGCCGTGGTGGAGGGGGCCGGTTGGCGGCCCGCGCTGCTGGCGGTGGGCCTGTTCACATTGGCTATTGCGGTGCTGGGGTCGGTGACGGTCCGGAACGCGCCGCCGCACGTGCCGCGCCCGGTCTTTCAGCCTGCCGGCTGGCGGGCCATGCTGGGCGGGTTCCGAGAGATTCTTTCCAACCGGGATTTCCCCAAGCTGCTGGTGATGGGGACGGTGGCCTTCGCCCCGATCACCACGATCGCCGGCCTGTGGGGCGGCCCCTATTTCCAGGATGTGCACGGCATGACGGTGCAGGAGACGGGAGCGGTCCTGTTCGCCCTCTTCCTGACGACCATGGTCGCGGCCCTGATCGTCGGACCCATGGATCGCCTGCTGGGAACGCGGAAAAAGGTGGTGCTGGCCGGGGTCGCCGGGTCGGTCCTGTGCTTTCTGTTGCTGGCGGGGGTGGAGGGGCTTTCCGTCACTGCGGCAATCGTCCTTCTGCTCGCCATGACCTTCTGCCAGAATTTTTATCTGACGCTGAATGCGCACAATCGCGCGCTGGTGCCCGATCATCTTGTCGGCCGTGCGTCAACGCTGATGACGGTTGCGGCGGTTTCCGGCATTCCGGTGATGCAGAGCGGTTTCGGTCTGATGCTGGACTGGGGGGGCGCCGCGGGACTCGACGATGCGGATGCCTACCGGCTGGGCTTCCTGTTCATGGCGGCGTGCATTCTGCTCGCCAGCCTTTGGTACATGACTGCCGGGGACCGGAAACCCTGAGGCGGTTTCCCCTATCCCGAAAGCGGGGCTGACCGCCTTAGATCGAGTCCTTCCGCTTTTCCTGCTTCTCGCGCTCCGCTTCATCCTGCTTGCGCCTTTGCGGGTCGATGCGGCGGATGATGATATCGCCGTTGGGCAGGATTTCCGGCGTTTCGTATTGCGGGATGGTGTCGATGAAGAGTTCCAGGGCCGACAGAAGCTTACCCAACCCGTCGCGGGCCAGTTCTTCCGGGCTCTTTTCCTGCGCGGCGGCGGGTGTTGCGGCCAATGCGGCGATTGCCGCGGCTGCCAGAAGGGCTTTCAGTGACATGCTTTCCTCTTCACGTGCGTTAAATGACCGTACCCGCCCCGATGGTATCGCTACCTGACAAATGGGGCGTGAATATGGCAATGCCAAAGGTTTTTCGGGCCGGGCCAGGGCGCGATAGGCCTTTTCCTGAAGGGTGCTTTGCTGCATGGTGCGGTCCGTTTCCCGTGGTGAGGCGTTAGCCGCGTAGAGGGGCTACCAAGAGAGGTTAGTGATGAGCGAGAACCAGTATGATGTGGTCGTCATCGGCGGCGGTCCGGGCGGCTATGTGGCGGCGATCCGCGCCGCGCAACTGGGACTGAAGACAGCTTGCGTTGAAATGCGCGAAACCCTTGGCGGAACCTGCCTGAATGTCGGATGCATCCCTTCCAAGGCTTTGCTGCACGCCTCCGAACGGTACGAGGAAGCGCATCACGGCCTTGCCGATCTGGGCGTCAAGACCGGACCGGTGAAGCTCGATCTGAAGGCCATGATGGGCCACAAGGACAAGGTCGTCGGCGACAATGTCAAAGGGATCGAGTTTCTGTTCAAGAAGAACAAGGTGGACTGGATCAAGGGGCATGGGGCGCTGAAGTCGGGCACCGAGGTCGAAATCACCAAGGGTGTGGACAAGGGCAAGGTCGTTCAGGCGAAGAACATCATCATCGCGACCGGATCGGAATCCACGCCGATCCCGGGTGTCGAGGTGGACGAAAAGCAGATCGTCACCTCCACCGGCGCGCTGGAACTGGGTAAGGTGCCGAAAAAGCTGGTGGTGATCGGCGGCGGCGTCATCGGGCTGGAGCTTGGATCCGTCTGGGCGCGTCTGGGATCGGAGGTGCAGGTTATCGAATTCCTGGACCGGATTCTGCCCGGCATGGATAACGAGGTTTCCAAGAACTTCCAGCGCATCCTGAAAAAGCAGGGATTGGACTTCAAACTGAAAAGCAAGGTGACCTCCGCCAAGAAGGCGAAATCCGGCGTGACTTTGACCGTCGAGCCGGCCGCCGGCGGCGACGCGGAGGAGATCAAGGCGGATATCGTCCTGCTGTCCGTCGGACGCCGTCCCTATACCGACGGGTTGGGTTTGGAAGCGCTGGGAATCGAAACCGATCCGCGCGGTGTGATCCAGGTCGATGCGCACTACCGCACCGCCGTCCCGACCGTCTACGCCATCGGCGACTGTATTCCGGGCGCGATGCTGGCGCACAAGGCGGAGGATGAGGGCGTCGTGGTCGCTGAGATCATTGCCGGCCAAAAGCCGCACATCAACTACGATGCTATTCCGAACATTGTCTATACGTGGCCGGAAGTGGCCTCCGTCGGGAAGACGGAGGAGGAGTTGAAGGAAGCGGGCATCGCCTACAAATCCGGAAAATTCCCCTTCACGGCGAACGGCCGCGCCCGCGCCATGGCGGCGACCGACGGTTTCGTGAAAATCCTGGCCGACGCCGTCACGGACAAGGTCCTGGGCTGCCACATCGTCGGTCCGGAAGCGGGCGGCTTGATCCACGAGATTGTCACCATCATGGAATTCGGCGGCAGCGCCGAAGATGTCGCCCGCACCTGCCACGGTCACCCGACTTTGAACGAGGTGGTGAAGGAAGCGGCCCTGGCCGTCGATAACCGCACCATCCACATGTAATATGGCGGGCGGGCCGCCCACGGGCGGTGTTGGGAAACCGCAAGGACCGGAACGGAGCGGCGCGGGAATAGGCATGGCTGTGGCCAT
>JANQIT010000096.1 GCA_028282025.1 Hwanghaeella sp.
CGGCGCGGTCCACCAGATCCCGGTGGGCCGGAATGACATGGTCCATCACCAGACTTGCGATCACGGGCCGGAAATCCGGCTCTGCCTCTTGGGCGGACGCCAAGCCGGCCGACAACACGAAAGTCAAGGAAATCAGGATCATGCGCATTCAAAGCGACTCCAGAAATCGTATCAGGGCGGCCCGGTCCACCGGATCGAGCGAAACGACCGCATCCCGCGCGGCCTGGGCTTCGCCGCCATGCCACAGGACGGCCTCCAGCAGGGAGCGGGCGCGCCCGTCATGCAGGAAGAAGGTATGACCGTTCACCGTCTCCGTCAGACCGATACCCCAGAGCGGCGGCGTGCGCCACTCCCTCCCGGTCGCATCGCCCACCGGCCGGTTGTCCGCCAGCCCCTCCCCCATGTCGTGCAGCAGCAGATCCGTATAAGGCCAGATCAGTTGGAAACGATGTTCGGGCTGCTCGGCATTACGGCTGGTGACGAACTTCGGACGGTGGCACAGCGCACAGCCGCTTTCATGGAATATCCGCTTTCCATGCAGTACGTCCCGGTCATCCACGTTCCGGCGCGCCGGAACGGCCAGATTTCCGGAATAGAACGTCACCAGATCCAGCACCGGCGGGGGCGCTTCGGTTCGGCCCAACCGCGCCTGCACCCCTGACGGTTTTTCCAGACAGGCGGATTGCCGGTCCGTACAGTCGCCCCAGTGGCGGGGCGCCTTAGGCGAAGAAATACCGATATCGCCGGCAAAGGCGTCGGCGGACTGTTGCAGGACCGTCGGGGTGGACGCTTTCCACCCGAAACGGCCCAGGGCCAAAGCGCCCGTATCCGGGTCCAGCACCCAACTCGGCTTGCCGGAAATGCCGTCGCCGTCCGTATCCTCGGGGTCTGCCAGGGCCAGAATGTCGGCCGGGTGGATCGCTTCCAGCAGGCCCAAACCGATCATCGGCGGGGCCACGCGCGGAGAAAGCATGACGTCTTCCGCCATCGGCCCGAAGCCGAGATCCGCGACGGTATAAACCGGCTTACGCAGATTGACTGTCTCCCCGCCCTTCAAGGTCACCGTTTCTTCCGTATAGGCGATAACCATGCGGCCTTCCGCCGTAAGGCCCGGCACCGCAAAATCCTGTAGCTGGCCGCCATAGGTCGGTTCGGGAAAAAGCATCGCCGTCCGGTTCTTCAAAGCAGCACGTTGTTCTTCGTTCCGCGGCGGAACGGATAGGCGCAGGAACATGGAAACGGCGGAGTCTTCCGCATGGGCCGGCGGATGCCCGCGCCCGTCTTTCAAGTGGCAACGCTGACAGGATCGCGCGTTATAGAGCGGGCCCAACCCGTCGCTGGCCTGGGTCGAAGATGGCGAAGACACCCAGAGCTTTTTGAAAAGACCGTTGCCGAGCCTGAAATTCTGCTCGCCCTCGAAGGACAGATTTGCAGAAGGGTTGGAGAAGGCATTTGCGTTTACCGCACCCATGAAGGTGGTTGCGCCCGCCTGCCGGCGCTCGAACCGCTCGGGCTGCGAGAAATCGGCGGTCGGGGCGGTCACGTTCGTGACACGCTGGAGATCCGCCGGGGTCAGGTCGTCGCGCAGCACGCGCCCCTCCGCCGTCGCGTGGCTTTTTCCGGTCAGAACTAGGATGGCGATCACGGACAGACAGCCGATCCCGAAAAACAGGAACGTCCATTCACGGAGATCGACGATGCGACGCCACACGGCCAAATTCCTCTTGAACACCTAAGCCCTGTCTGAAAGGGTTGGGGCGCACAGTCGTTGCTGTACGCCCCAAGGTTGCCGGTCCGGGAGGGACAAGCTGGACCGGCAATCTGTCAGTTATCTATTCAAAAACGGCACTCGGGTTGTCCAGACTGTCGGATCCTTCGAACGGAATGGCCGCAAGACCCAACGAGGAGACACCGCGTTCGATCGACCGGGTCTGATCGATCAGACCGTCGATGGCCGCTTGCACCACCGCGTTGCCTTCCGCATTCCCTTCGCCGATCATCTGGTCATATGCCTCGACCGATTCGGCCCGCGCCTTCATCGCAGCCATCGCGCCGACCGTGGCGTTCAGCTTCGCCTTGATTTCCTGATCCAGCGCCCCGTCGGTCGCCGCGACCAGATCGGAGAGGGACGGACCGGAGACGACGCTGCCGTCCGCGCGCCGGTAATGGCCCGTGTAAACGTTCCGGATACCGATCTGATTGAAATAGTGGGAGTTGTGCGTGTTGTCCGCAAAGCAATCATGCTCTTCTTCCGGATCGTGCAGCAGCAGGCCCAGCTTCATCCGCTCGCCCGCAAGCTCCCCATAGGACAGCGACCCCATCCCCGTCAAAATGGTCGTGATGCCTGCATCTTCGTTCAGCATCAACGCCTTGCGCGCGGCGCCACCATCTTCCCAGTTCCCGACCATCTCGACCAGATCGCTGAGCAGCAGGGTGGACGCAGAGGTCAGGTATTGGTTGCGGCGCTCGCAATTGCCGCCCGTGCAGTTCGCCGTATCGAAGTCGGTATGCGGCCGCGTTCCCGCCCCGGCGCCGGTGCCGTTCAGGTCCTGGCCCCACAGCAGGAATTCGATGGCGTGATAGCCGGTCGCCACGTTGGCTTCGACCTCTTCGGCCTCATGCAGCGTGTCGGACAGCAGAACCGGCGTGATCTTGCCGGCATCCACCGCCTTGCCGTTCACCGTCAGCGACGCGTTGGCGATCACATTCACGGTGTAAAGCGCGTTCTCATCCGAATCCAGGCCATAACCGGCATCGACATAGTCGATCAGCCCTTCGTCCAGCGGCCAGGCGTTCACGCGGCCTTCCCAATCGTCGACGATGGCGTTGCCGAAACGATAGACCTCCGTCTGCTGATAGGGCGCGCGGGCGGCGACCCAGGCGGCGCGCGCCGCCAGCAGGGTGGCCTCGGACGGCGAGGCGACGAGCGCCTGAATGGCCGCGTCCAATGCCTGCGCGGTAGCCAGCGAGTCCTGGTATCCGGCGAGCGCGATGTCCGCGTATGTGTTCAGCACGTCCGACTTGCCGGGTGCGGCCTGCGCCGCCGATCCGGCCGCCAGCCCGGCGGCCAAAGCCCCGGCCAGCGCGATTTTTCCACTATGGTACGTCACAATCATATCCCCCGTTTGTGGATGATTTTCCGATGCTTTCTAAAACTCGTAACTGTAAGCGAGCAGGGCGCCCACGGTGCTGGTATCGACATTTGCCGATTCGTTGATCTTGTAGCCAACGTCCAAAGACAACCCGATTTCGAAAGCATACCCCGCGGAGAGTTGAAATTGAAAGTCATCCGCATCTTGAGCGCCGGGGGCGGCTGAAATGTCGCGGTTCGTGTAGGCCACCGCCGCATTCCAGTTGCCGTATTCCAGTAACAGGGACCCGGTGAGGTAATCCCGCTCTTCCCCGTCGGTTCCGCCTGCATTGTCGAAATAGACATATTCGACAAGCGGAGTGACCGTGACCTCGTCGGTGACGGCCAGGCCCCACTCGGCCCCGATTGCAAGCCGGTCTTCATCTTCGGTGGTGTCGCTGGCCAGATGCACGTAGCCGACATGGTAGCGCAGGCTTCCCGGCACCGGCAGATCTTCCCCGTCAATCGCGACCGCGAAGGATTCCAGCGAGCCTGTATTCCCCGGGCCGCCGGCGGCCTGGCGCGTACGCTCGCGCCGTGTGATCCAGGAATCGGCCAGCCGGGACGTATCCTGCGTGAAGATGCTCGCGGATCCGGTCAGCGTTCCGACCGGCAGATCGCCCACGGTGTAGGCGCCGCCGACGCCGACGAACTCCGAAAGCTCGATATCGTCTTCAGAGATATCCGTGCCGTAAAGGCCCGCCGCCGCATCGAAGGCGATGGAGAAGTTCGGCCCGAACTTACCCCCATACAGGTGCAGCCCACCGAATACCGCGTTCGCCGTCAGAACTTCCACGAACACGCCGTGATCGTCGAAGAACCGGTCATCGCCCGGTTGCGCATCCTGAACCGCTTCGATGGTCAGACCAGCGTTTAGATAGAAATTCTCCGAGGCGTGGAAGAACAGGTTCGGCTCCGTCAGCGTCCCCAACTCGTTGCGCTCTTCCGCCGGATCGTCGGAATCGAACGTGTTGTCATTCTGAATTTCCACAGAGATTTCGCCGGAAAACCTGGGATAGGATTGTTCGTCGGCGATGCCGGTCGAAGGCGCCGCCAATGTCGCCCCAACGGTCATGCCGGCAAGAACCAGCTTGTCGATACCTAAACGCATACTCAACCTTCTCCATAACTCGCGAATGACACTCATTCGCATATTTCATCCGGATTGCAATCCACAAATTGCAGGATTGCCCCAAACAGTTTCCGGCCTGCCTACTCCATCAGGGACTCTTGATGCAATCGTTTCTTAATTGCGTTCAGCCTGTATTCACAAGCTATTGATCCAAATCAAACTAACGCTCGACTGGAACGCCGAAATCCCTTCGCACTACAGTCTGTGACACGGGTAAACCCGCATTCCCTACGCATCCGGTCCCGCCCACTTTCCCGCCATTTCCATGGGATCGGCTGAGAATGCGGAAAGGAATGACGCCACCCCCGAAGAGCGCAACGGATAGTATGGTTTCCGGCTTTGATCGCAGAGCTTCTTCACCGTCGTGATCGCCCCGTGGCTGACACAATCGACGGGGAAAACGACGGCATCGGCCTTGGAAACCGCGCGCGCCAGTTCATCCATCGACCGTTCCAACCCACCATCGTGATGCATGAAGGCCCCGTTCCAGTCCTGAACGATGGACCGGATGGTATGCGTGACATGATGACGCCCACCGACATAGAGCACCCGACGCCCCTGAAGGTCGTGCGTGGGCCGTTCGTCCGCCCGGGTTATCCCGTCCTTGAATTGCGCCTCCACCGCGGCGTTTTCCTCGGCAAGGCGTCCGTTCTCCTCTTCCACCATCGACAGCCGCCCGGTCAGCGCCGCTTCGCGCTCACTCAGATCGCTCAGGTCCGCGCGAAGCGTTTCAACGGTTTCGAGAAGCCGCGCATTCTGATCGTTGACCTTGCGCAGTTCGCACTCGAAATGGCGGTCCATGGTGGCCTGGACATCGCGGGCGCACCGGCTGCCGATTTGCGCACGCATGTCTTCCAACTGCTGATTCTTCCTGTCCGCAAGTGCACGACGTTTCGATTTCTGGCGCTCGATCTCCGCCTGCTGGCGCTGAACGGTCTCTTCCAATTCCGTCAACCGCTTCACGTCCGCCCGGTTGGACGCCCCCACGAGATGAGAGAGCATATGCACATCGGCGAACATCTGTTCGCAGAAAATTTCCGTCGCCTGAGGATGCGAAACCAAAGCCCAATAGGGCCCCGGAATCGCACCGTCGCGGAGCGCCTGTTGCCAAAATTCCCGCAATTCCTCCGCCGTGCGCAAATCCCGCGCCCGCCGAATGGCGCCGGAATGCCGCCGGTCGAGCAGCTTGTTCAACATCTTCGCGGCCGTGCCGTGGCTCTCCGCCATTTTCACGAAATAGGCGTGGAGCTGATAGTCGGGGTTGAACCCGGGCTTGGTTTTCACCGACAGTTTGCGCGCCAGGACCCGGAGGTCTTCCAGCGTCAAACAGGTGCCGATGATGGCGCAATGCCATCCTCCCGTCAGTTCCCACAGCTTACGCCGACCAACGCTTGGTTTCGCGTCTTTTTGCGTTCCGCATGCGATGCACATGGCACTTCCCCAACTATCGCCCTATTCAGCCAACCTCGCAGAAGATGCAACTGCGAGGCATTCTTAATTAGAGAAGAGCAGCTTTCCTGTAAAGAGAAAATGCGAATGACTCGCAATTTCATGTTGGAAAGGGACTTTCCCGCCCTGGCTGCGGGATCAATGCATCGCAGGACGGCCCCCGGCGGTCGGCCGCCCGCAAGACACTGCGGGACCCCAAGGCGGTTTCAGCGGCTATCGCGGCATCAACCGCCCCTGCCCCCGCTTCCCTCGCCGTACCGAGGGATCAGAGGATGTAACCTCTGGCTTCCGCGTCTTCCGGATCTTCGAAGATCGCCATCGCCGTCTTCATCCGGCGGAAACCAAGACGCTCATAATACCCTTCCTTGCCGGGAACCGCGTAGAGAAGGATCTTCTTGTGTCCTGACGACAGAGCCTTCAAACGCTCGACAACCTGCGTTCCCAGGCCGCGCCCCTGGTAGTCGGGATGAATGACGATGTCGGCGAGATAGGCGACGCTTACGCCGTCGGCCATGGCCCGCCCCGCCGCCACCAGCCGGAGGCCGTCGAAGGCGAGGCAGGCGAACATGCTGTTCTCGTAGGCCGTCTTCATCTCGCCGGCGGTCCGCTCCGCCAACGGCGCGATCCGCATCAACACCGCCAGCTCTTCCCAGTCCACAGTCTTGGTATTTGTCACCCAGGTAATGCTCATCGCAACATCCCCCAATGGCGGCGCCGGTCCCTGCGCGCAGCCCGCAGCCTCGAAGCGCGTATGCCGTGCAGATACGAACGCAGATCTTTTCAAACAAGGGAAATTCCCGCTAGCGTCTGCGCTATGAGCAAGAGCGAAAAGACATCCGGCCCTCAGCAGACCGTTCCGGCAAAGCTGGAGGCGGCGATCGGCGGGGAAGTCCGGCGGCAGCGCAAGCGCCAGGACATGACCATGGCCATGCTGGCCGACGCCGCGGGCCTGTCCCAGGGCATGCTGTCGAAAATCGAAACTGGACAGACCAGCCCGTCCCTGGCGACCCTGGCCAGCCTGGCGGAGGCGCTGGCGGCGCCGATCTCCTCCTTCTTCAGCGCCGGGGAGCGCAGCCGCGATGTTTCCTACGTGCCCGCCGGCGACGGCATCCGCATCGACCGGCGGGGCACCCGCGCCGGTCATCTCTATCAGTTGCTGGGTCATTCGGTCCGTGGCGACGTCGCCGTGGAACCCTATCTGATCACCCTGGACGAAGCCGCGGAAACCTATGACGAGTTCAGTCACGACGGCATGGAATTTATCCATATGCTGGCGGGGAAAGTGGTCTACCGGCATGGGGACAAACAGTTCACTCTTAGCCCTGGGGATTCCCTGCTTTTCGACGCCCGATCGCCGCACGGCCCCAGCGACTTGCTGGAACTGCCGGCGGTCTATCTCTCTGTGATAACGGCCGGGAAAGGCGACTAGAAAGGCATAGGTCCGCGCCGATACCTGCCGCGGTCAAATATTCCCTTGAAGATTATCTAATTCCTCTTATTAATATCTCAATATCGTTTTAAGAGGGAGGCTGCTCGCCGATGTGCGGCATTGTTGGATTGTTTCTGAAAAATCCCGATCTGCGCCCCCGTCTGGGAACGCTGTTCGGGCCGATGCTGACCGAGATGACCGACCGCGGGCCGGACAGCGCCGGTTTCGCCGTCTATCGCGGAGAGGACGCCACAGGGGCCAAGGTCACGCTCTACGATCCGGACGAGGCGTTCGATTGGTCCGAAATCGCCACCACCATGCAGGCCGATATCGACGCCGTCGTCAGTGTCGAACGGATCTCCACCCACGCCATCCTGCACAGCGCCGCCGACCAGAAGACAATGCGCGACTGGCTGCAGCGGAACCGGCCCGAGGTCACCATCATGAGCTCCGGCAGCAGCCTGGAAATCTATAAGGAAATCGGACTGCCGGCGGATGTGCTGGCCCGATTCGACGCCCCGCAGATGACCGGCAGCCATATGATCGGCCATACCCGCATGGCGACCGAAAGCGCCGTGACCACGCAGGGAGCGCATCCGTTCAATACGGGCGAGGATCTCTGTCTGGTTCATAACGGATCGCTGTCGAATCACCACGCGCTGAAACGCAAACTGACCCGCGATCATGGGCTGGTCTTCCAGACGGAAAACGATTCAGAGGTCGCCGCCGGCTATCTCGCCTGGCGTCTTTCGGAGGGCGCGAGCCTGCAAGAGGCGCTGGACGCGGCGCTGAAGGATCTGGACGGCTTCTATACCTTCACCATCGGCACCAAGAATGGGTTCGCCGTGCTGCGCGACCCCATCGCCTGCAAACCCGCCGTCATGGCGGAGACCGACGAATGGGTCGCCATGTCGTCGGAGTTCCGGGCGCTGGCGCGCCTGCCGGGGGTCGAGAAGGCCACGGTTTGGGAACCCGCGCCCGCCACCGTCTACGCTTGGGGAAACGCATAATCACATGGAAACCATCGATCTTAGCGACGGCGACGTGCGCGCCCTGAACCGACGGCTGCAACGGCGCGACGGCAACGAGGAAACCGCCTTCGAAGTGCACAATCCGATGGGCGGCCACGCGCTGGCCGCGGGGCTGATGCACGATGTCGACGTCACCATTAAAGGGCATGTCGGCTACTATTGCGGCGGCATGAACCAGGAAGCCCGCATCACCATCGAAGGCAATGCCGGAACCGGCGTCGCCGAAAACATGATGAGCGGCGCCGTGCGCGTGACAGGCGACGCCAGTCAATCCGCCGGGGCCACCGGCCGTGGCGGCCTGCTGGTGATCGGCGGCAATGCATCCGCCCGCTGCGGCATCTCCATGAAGGGGATCGACATCGTGGTGCAGGGCTCCGTCGGCCATAATTCGGCCTTCATGGCCCAGGCCGGGCGTCTGGTGGTCTGCGGCGATGCGGAGGACGGGCTGGGCGATTCGCTCTACGAGGCGGTGATCTATCTGCGCGGCAAGGCGGGCGGCCTGGGGGCCGACTGCATCGAGAAGGAGATGACCGACGCCCACCGCGCCGATCTGGCCGCGCTGCTGGACCGCGCCGGGATCGACGCAGACCCGGCCGACTTCCGGCGCTATGGTTCCGCCCGCGAATTGTACAATTTCAAGATCGACAATGTCGGCTCCTATTGAGGTCCCAGCATGAGCACTGACCATCCGAGTTTGCGCGAATCCCATCTCTTCGACCGTGCGACGATCCGCGAGATTCAGCGCGCCGCCGAGGAGGGCATCTACCGCATCCGCGGTTTCGGGGCGAAGCGCGCGCTGCCCCATTTCGACGACTTGACCTTTCTGGGGGCGAGCGTGTCGCGCTACCCGCTGGAAGGATACCGGGAGGCCTGCGGCACCGACGTCACCCTGGGGACCCGGCATGCGGAAAAGCCGCTGACCATCGATGTCCCCATCACCATCGCCGGGATGAGTTTCGGGTCGCTGTCGGCCAACGCCAAGGAGGCGCTCGGCCGCGGCGCATCGGAAGTCGGCACCAGCACGACCACCGGCGACGGCGGCATGACGCCGGAGGAACGCGGCCATTCCACGAAACTGGTCTATCAATACCTGCCTTCGCGCTATGGCATGAACCCGGACGATCTGCGCAAGGCCGACGCCATCGAGGTTGTGGTCGGTCAGGGGGCCAAGCCGGGCGGCGGCGGCATGCTGCTGGGGCACAAAATTTCCGACCGGGTGGCCGAGATGCGGACCTTGCCCAAGGATATCGATCAGCGGAGCGCCTGCCGCCACCCCGATTGGACCGGACCGGACGATCTGGAAATCAAGATCCGCGAGCTGCGGGAGATCACCGGCTGGCAAGTGCCGATCTATGTGAAGGTGGGGGCCACGCGCACCTATTACGACACCATGCTGGCGGTGAAATCCGGCGCGGATGTCGTGGTGGTGGACGGGATGCAGGGCGGCACCGGCGCGACGCAGGACGTCTTTATCGAACATGTCGGTATTCCCACCTTGCCCGCCGTGCGGCTGGCAGCCGAGGCCCTGCAGGAACTGGGGTTGCACCGCACGGGCGTGCAGCTGATCGTCTCAGGCGGGATCCGGTCCGGCGCGGATGTCGCCAAGGCCATCGCGCTGGGTGCGGATGCGGTCTCCATCGGGTCCGCGGCCCTGATCGCGCTTGGCGACAACCGGCCGGACCTGGCCGAGGAATACGCCAAACTGGGAACGGCCCCGGGCTTCTATGAGGATTGGCAGGCGGGGAACGATCCCGCGGGCATCACCACGCAGGACCCGGAGCTGGAAAAGCGCCTGGACCCGATTGCGGCGGGCCGCCGGCTGGCGAACTATCTGCGGGTGCTGACGCTGGAAGCGCAGACGCTCGCCAGGGCCTGCGGCAAAAGCCATGTGCGCAATCTGGAGCCGGAAGATCTGTGCGCCCTGACCGTCGAGTCGGCGGCCATGGCCAAGGTGCCGCTGGCGGGAACGGACTGGATACCGGGACAGGGATATTAGAGCGTTGTGAAATTTCTCGGCGTTAATGGGAAGCGCTCTAGAAGTTGATGAGAAAGGGAGCAGGGGAATGGCCAGTAAGCTCGACGCGTTCGCGAAGAAGAACAAAGTAAAATACTTTCTGATCAACTTCACCGACCTGTCGGGCGTGCAGCGGTCCAAGCTGGTTCCCGCCGCGGCGATTGCCGGCATGGAAGCGGACGGCGCGGGTTTCGCCGGTTTCGCCACGCATCTGGACATGACCCCCGCGCACCCGGACATGTTCGCGATACCCGATCCCGACAGCGTCATCCAACTTCCCTGGAAACCGGAAGTCGCCTGGGCCGCCGGGGATCTTGCGATGGAGGGCCGGCCGGTCGCCCAGGCCCCGCGCGTGGTCCTCAAGAACATGGTTCAGACGGCGAAGGATCAGGGGTATCGGCTGAAGACGGGTGTCGAGGCGGAGTATCACCTGATCGACGCCGACGGGACCGGGATTTCCGATCCCCGCGATACGGCGGCGAAACCCTGTTACGATCAGCAGGCGGTGATGCGCCGCTACGACGTCATTTCGGAAATCTGCGACGCCATGCTGGGGCTGGGCTGGGGGCCGTATCAGAACGACCATGAAGACGCGAACGGCCAGTTCGAAATGAACTGGGACTATGACGACGCGCTTGTCACCGCGGACCGCCATGCCTTTTTCAAGTTCATGGTAAAATCGATTGCGGAGAAGCACGGCCTGCGCGCCACCTTCATGCCCAAACCCTTTCCGCACCTGACCGGCAACGGCTGTCACATTCACCTGTCGATCTGGGATACCAAGGGCGCAAAGAACCTGTTCGCCGACAAGAAGGGCGAGTTGGGCATGTCGGCGCTGTCCTACACCTTCCTGGGCGGCGTCCTGAAACATGCAACAGCGCTCAGCGCGATCACCAATCCGACGGTGAACAGTTACAAGCGGATCAACGCGCCGGTCACTGCATCGGGCGCGACCTGGTCGCCGAACACGGTGACCTATGGCGGCAACAACCGCACCCATATGGTCCGCATCCCCGACCCGGGCCGGTTCGAACTGCGCCTTGCCGACGGCGCGGCCAATCCCTATCTGCTGCCCGCCGCCGTCCTGGCCGCCGGCCTGGACGGGATCGCCAACAAGACGGACCCGGGCAAACGCCTGGACATCGACATGTATGCGGAGGCCCACAAGGCGCGGGGCGCAAAGAAACTGCCGGTCTATCTGATCGACGCGATCCGGGAGTTCGCCAAGAACAAGACAATGCGCGCCGCCCTGGGAGCCGAATTCGCCGACGCTTACGAAAAGATCAAAATGGCCGAATGGGACGCCTACTCCCGCCACCTCACCGACTGGGAGCGGGACGCGACGCTGGACTGCTAACCTCGCCCTGGAAACCTGGCATCCAGTTCGCCTTTCCCCACGTAAGTCACCAGAGCAACAAAAAGGACACGGGCGTGGGGTCTAATACAGGGTCGGTCGGGTTCGGCGCGCAGATTCGCCAATCCCCTTTCTTCGAGGCGACCCGTCGCTGGGGCGCGACGGGTTTCTCGGTCTATAATCACATGTATATCCCGCGCGATTTCGGCGACCCGGAACGCAATTTCCGGAACCTGATAGAGCGCGCGATCCTGTGCGACGTCTCGGTAGAGCGCCAGGTCGAGATCACCGGTCCCGACGCCGCGCGGTTCGCGCAACTGCTGACGCCGCGCAATCTGTCATCCCTTCAGGTCGGGCAGTGCAAATACGTTCTGCTGACCACGCAGGAAGGCGGCATCATCAACGATCCCGTTCTGCTGAGACTGGGGGAGAATCATTTCTGGTTCTCGCTGGCCGACAGCGACGCGCTGCTCTGGGCAAAGGGTGTGGCCGCCTTCGCCGGTCTCTCGGTCGAGATCCGGGAGCCGGATGTCTCCCCCTTACAGCTTCAGGGACCCCGTTCGCTGGACATCATGAAAGCGCTGTTCGGCGAGACAATCGAGCAGTTGAAATATTTCTGGCTGATCGAGACGGATCTGGACGGCATTCCCGTCGTCGTCTCCCGCACCGGCTGGTCCAGCGAGCGCGGTTACGAGATCTATCTGCGCGACGGCGCGCTCGGCGACCGTCTTTGGGAACGGATCATGGAAGCCGGCGAGCCTTTCGGCCTGCAGCCGGGCCACACCTCCACCATCCGCCGGATCGAAGGGGCGATGCTGTCCTATCACGCGGACATGGATATCCATACCAATCCGTTCGAACTGGGCCTCGACCGGCTGGTCGATCTGGAAATGGAAGCCCCTTTCATAGGCAGGGAAGCCCTGGCCGCCATCAAGGCGAAGGGCGTGGCCCGGCTTCTGGTCGGTCTGGAGATGGATGGCCCGCCGCTTCCGCGCCCGAACGACCGGCACTGGCCGCTTCTGTCGGACGGCCGCCAAGTCGGCCACGTCACTTCCGCTGTCTACTCTCCACGGCTGGAAAAGAACATCGCCCTGGGCATGGCGGAGATTGGGTGCAGCGCCCTCGGGACCGCTCTAACGGTCGTGGAACAGGAAGGGGCGCGGACGGCCAGTGTCGTTGAGAAACCCTTCTTCGATCCGAAAAAGAAAATCGCCAGCGCCTGAAATTCTTCCAGAGCGTTACGCGCCGGGGTAGGCCGCGAATCCCACCGGCGCAGCAGGCGTTTTTCCCGCTTTAGGTTTTTTCCAAAACGGCAGCAGGGCCGCTTTCCCCCGGTTTGTTGAAGCGAACGGCCGGATTTTTATCCTATCTCAATTTATCAACGATTGTTTATACAACCAAAAAAGACTATTTTTTGACAATAACAATGATGACCGGTCGTTTTTATGGAAGAGCTTGCGCACGTACTATTCCGAACGATCAACGCCTTGTCTCGTGTCATAGAGATTCGCGACCTCTACACCGTCGGTCATCAACAGAATGTATCGCGTATCGCACGCAGAATCGCACAGGAAATCGGGTTGGACAGCGATACGATTGAAGGCCTTAGGGTCGGGGCGATGCTGCACGATATCGGAAAGGTGGGAATTCCGGCGGAGATCCTGTCCAAGCCCGCGAAACTGACAGCCACCGAGTACGAACTTGTTAAAACGCACAGCACGATGGGCTATACCGTCCTGCGGGAAATTACATTCCCCTGGCCCGTCGCGGAAATCGTCCACCAGCACCATGAGCGTATCGACGGGTCCGGCTATCCGGGCGGGCTGAAAGGCGACGATATTCTGATTCAAGCGCAAATCCTTGGGGTCGCCGATACGGTGGACAGTATCCTTTCCCACCGTCCGTACCGCCCCGGACTGGGCAAGGACCAGGCTATGCAGGTCGTCGTAGAGGGCGCCGGTAAGGTCTTCGCCTCACGGCTTGCGGATGCCTGCTGCAAATTGATGGAACGGGACGATCTGCTGCGGGAGTTCGGTCACACAAACTCCTAGGCCGCGTTCGGAGTCCCAACGATACTCGGTTGAAAAGACGCGGTTGCACCATGGCCGATTTTGAACAATCCCAATCCCTCCTCAACGACACCGTCGATGGCGTGGACCTGACCCGGGGCCCAAGCGTTTCCTGGGGCGATGTCCCACGGACCGGAATCAAAATGATCGATTCCGATCACAAGGAACTCGTGAAGCTGTTGAACAAGCTGACGCTTGAGTTGAGCGAGAACCGCTCCGCCTCGATTGCGGCGCTGACCATCGACCTGATCAACGACTACGCAAAATACCATTTCGAGCGGGAAGAGCGCCTGATGGCCGATTACGGCTATGCCGGATTCTACGCGCACCGCGAACGGCATCTGATGTTCCGCCGGTTTTTCCGCGCCATCCAGATCGTGATGCGGCACGACCCATCCTATGTCGATCATTCCGCCGTGACGGCCTTTCTGGCGGACTGGCTGGTCCGGCATGTCGGCCACAGCGACATGGACTATGTTCAACATGTCCACGGCGGAGCCTATGAATATGCCGGGCCGGAGACCGATACGCCCGTATCCTTGAGCGATGCGGACATCGCCGAAGCGCTGAAGGACGCGGAAAAGACCCTCCAGGACGGCGGGCCGCGCGCCTTCGAACTGCGCCGCACGCTTCACGACATGCGCATCAAGTCGGCATTGGACATTTCGGTCGAAGACGCAAAGAAGCTGCTGGCCCAGCTGCGCAAACGCCAGTAACGGATCGGAAGGGCTGACCCAATGCGGTTTACGTTCATTCCGATTCGGCTGAGACCGCTTTACCATCCAGCCGGGTAGGAGCGGGTCCACAGGCGATGCGGCGCATTGGGGAGGGATTTCTTTGTTGCGAATGCGAAGCATTACCGTGTAAATACAAATCCATAGCAGGCAGGCTGAATTTTACGGCAAGCGGTTCGCAGAGCGTGATCGCGGCGTCGGCGCCGTTTGCGGCCATTGGTCCTGTAGACACTGACAACGTGACTCAACCAGGGAAATAAAGATGAGTGGAGACCAGCTCACTCAAGGGATTGTATCTGGCGGTGGGGGCGATGCTGCGCAGACGGTTTTCGCCTTTGAGCGGGCGGGCGAGCTTGTCGGCGCGGGGGGGCCCGTTGTTGTCATTCTGCTGTGCATGTCCGTTTTCGCGCTAGGCATCGTCCTTGCGAA
>JANQIT010000108.1 GCA_028282025.1 Hwanghaeella sp.
GGCCCGAACCCGATCCTGCCGAACGAAATCACCAACGTCTTCATGATGGACGAAGGGTGGGCGAAAGCGAACAACGTTGAAGCGCCGCAGGACTTCGAAGCGCAGGAAGAAACCTTTGCCGTTCGCAACACCAACGGCACGGGCCCGTTCGTTCTGGACAAGCGCCTGCCCGACGAACACACGATCCTGGTGAAGAACCAGAGCTGGTGGGGCCTGAGCTCCACGCCGCACAATATCGACAAGATCGACTACAAGCCGATCAAGAACGCCGCGACCCGCGTGGCGGCCCTGCTGTCCGGTGAAGTCGATTTCGTTCTCGACCCGCCGCTGCAGGACCTGAAGCGGATCGAAGCGCAGGACGGCCTGAAAGTCGTCACCGTCAACCAGATCCGGACGATCTTCTTCGGCATGGATCAGGGCGTCGACGAACTGCGCAGCTCCAACATCAAGGGTAAGAACCCGTTTGCCGACGTACGCGTCCGCAGAGCCATGTATCAGGCGCTGGATGTGGAGGCGATCAAACGGGTCGTCATGGAAGGCCTGAGCTTCCCAGCCGGCATCATCACCTCGCCGGGCGTGCACGGTTTCAGCGACTCGCTGGATGCGCGCCGTCCGTTCGACACCGCCGCCGCCAAGGGCCTGCTGGCGGAAGCCGGCTATCCGGATGGGTTCGAAGTGCAGCTTGACTGCCCTAACAACCGCTACAACAACGATGAGAAGATCTGCCAGGCCGCCGTTGCGATGCTGGCGAAGATCGGCGTCACCGTGAAGCTGGACGCCATTCCGAAGTCGCAGCACTTCCCGAAAATCAAAAACCGGGTCAGCGACTTCTACATGCTGGGCTGGGGCGTGCCGACCTTGGACAGCCACTATGTCTTCAGCTATCTGTTCGACGGTAAGGGCAGCTGGAACGGCACCGGCTACAGCAACGACAAGGTCAATGCGGCGACGGCGGCGATGGCTGTCGAGACCGACCTTGCCAAGCGCGACCAGATCATCACGGAAGCATGGAACCAGGTTAAGGAAGACGTCGTTTACCTGCCGATCCACCACCAGGTCATCGCCTGGGGCATGTCCGATAGTCTGGACCTGCCGATCGTGGCGAACGACTCGCCCCACTTCTTCTGGGCGAACATGAAATAAGATTATGATAACGGCGGCGGCTCCCCAGCGGGGCCGCCGTCCTTTTTTCATTTAGACCTTTAGCCGAACAAACACCCGATGCTGACATTCATAGCCCGCCGTTTTCTCCAGGCCTTCGCGGTGATGGCGGTGGTGTCCTTTATTTCCTTCTCGCTGTTCAATTATGTCGGCGACCCGGTCGATAACATGGTCGGGCAGGAAGCGACGTTGGAAACCCGTGAGAGGATCCGCATCGCGCTGGGACTGGAAGACCCGTTCGTCGTGCAGTATGCGCGCTTTCTGGGAAACGCCGTTCAGGGGGAATTCGGCATATCCTATCGCATCAGGCGGTCCGTCTCGGAACTGATCGTGGAACGTATTCCGGCCACCTTGGAACTGGTTTTCGTTTCCGCCGTCATCGCGCTTGGCGTCGGCATACCGATGGGTGTGTTCACCGGGATAAACCGCGCCAGTATCGTCAGTAAGTCCGTCCTTACCGTATCCCTTGTCGGCGTTTCGCTGCCGACCTTCATTATCGGGATCGGACTGATCTATATCTTCGCCGTGCATCTGGGATGGCTGCCGTCGTCGGGCCGCGGCGGGGTCGTGGAAGTCGGCTGGTGGCGGACAAGCTTCCTGACCGCGGACGGCTGGCGCAGCATCATTCTGCCGGCGATTACGCTTAGCCTGTTTCAGGTAACCATGATCCTGCGGCTTGTCCGGGCGGAGATGCTGGAGGTGATGCGCACCGACTACATCAAGTTCGCCCGCGCCCGGGGTTTAAGCGAAAGCAAGATCAATTACGGCGTGGCGCTTCGGAATACGATGGTCCCGGTCATCACCATCGTCGGGCTGAATATCGGCGGGCTGATCGCCTTTTCGGTGATTACCGAAACCGTGTTTCAATGGCCGGGTACGGGATTGATGTTCATTCAGGCCGTCGATTTTGTCGATATCCCGATCATGGCCGCTTATCTGTGCTTCGTCGCGCTGGTCTTCGTGACCATCAATCTGGTGGTCGACATCCTGTATTTCGTGATCGATCCACGGCTTCGCCAGGACGGAGGGCGCTAATCATGGCTACGACCCCCTTGGAGAGCGGCAGGAACGGCGTCTCGTTGTGGACGCGGATCAAGGATCACGACGTCACCTATTCGTTCAAGCGTTCGCCGCTGGCGATTGGGGCGGCGGTGGTCACCCTGCTGTTCTTTATCTCCGCACTGTTCGCGCCGTTGCTGGCGCCGCTCGATCCCTTCGATCCGTCGCAGATCTCGCTGTGGGACGGCAAGCTGCCGCCGGCCTGGGAAGAAGGCGGCAACCCGCAATATCTTCTCGGCACCGACAACCAGGGCCGGGATATGCTCTCCACCCTGCTGTATGGCGGGCGGATTTCGCTGGCGGTGGGCTTCGCAGCCGTTTTCTTCGGTATGGCGCTGGGCATCGGGTTGGGCGTTGTGGCCGGGTATGTCGGCGGATGGTTCGAGGCCATCGTGATGCGCCTGGCGGATGTTCAGCTCACCATCCCGGGCATTCTGGTCGCCATCCTGATCAACGGCATTCTGCGCGCCGTGCTGCCGGTGGATCTGCGCGACGAGGTGGCGATCTATGTCGTCATACTGGCCATCGGCCTGTCGGACTGGCCGCAATTCGCGCGCGTCACGCGGGCGGCGACGATGGTCGAAGCGGAAAAGGAATATGTTCAGGCGGCGCGGGTGATCGGCCTTAGGCCCTTCATCATCATGGTGCGCCACATCCTGCCGAATGTTCTGCGGCCGGCGCTGGTGCTGGCCACTATCGGACTGGCCCTGGCGATCATCGCCGAGGCGACCTTGAGTTTCCTGGGCCAGGGCGTGCCGCCCACGACGCCGTCGCTCGGCACCCTGATCCGGGTCGGCAACGAGTATCTCTTCTCGGGCCTTTGGTGGATCACCTTTTTCCCGGCCATCGCTCTGGTGATCCTGGTTCTGGCCGTAAATCTGTTAGGGGATTGGCTGCGCGACGCGCTCAATCCCAAGCTGCGGTAGCTGGATTAGCTTAAAGGAAGGTCTTGGCGCATGTCGCTTTTGGACATTAAAAATCTTCGGGTCGAATTTCCGACGCGCCGCGGGGTGTTCACCGCGGTTCAGGAAGTCACGCTGTCTGTGGAACCGGGCGAAATCCTGGGGTGCGTCGGTGAATCCGGCGCGGGCAAGTCGACCATCGGGAACGCGGTGATCGGCCTTCTGGAACCGCCCGGCCATATGGCGGAGGGCGAAGTCGACCTGAAGGGCGAGCGGGTGGACAACCTGCCCTATGAGGCGATCCGGCAGGTCCGCGGCCGGCGGATCGGGATGATCTTTCAGGACCCGCTGACCTCGCTGAACCCGTTGCAGACCATCGAACGGCAGTTGGTCGAGACGATCCAGACCCACCTGCCGCTGAGCGAGAAGGACGCGCGTAAGAAAGCGGTCGATCTGCTCGACCGGGTCGGCATCCCGGAACCGGACCTGCGCATCGAACAATATCCGCACCAGTTTTCCGGCGGTATGCGCCAACGCGTGGTGATCGCGCTGGCGCTGTGCGCGGACCCGGAAGTGATCATTGCCGACGAACCGACGACGGCGCTGGACGTTTCCATCCAGGCGCAGATCCTGGATCTGATGCGGGAGTTGTGCCGGGAACGTCAGGTGGGGATGATCATCATCACCCACGATATGGGCGTTATTGCGGATATCACCGACAGAGTGGCGGTAATGTACCGGGGCAAGGTGGTGGAGACCGGGCCGACGGAGAAGATCCTGGGCGATCCCGACCACCCCTATACCAAGAGCCTGATCAGCGCGGTGCCGCGCCCGGATGTGCGCCTGCACCGTTTCCCGTTGGTCGAATATATCGAAAGCGCCGGCGAGGCCCGCAAGGAACTGGATATCTCCACGCACTGGCTGGGTCAGGCGCGCGACTTCGACCAGACCGAAGGGCCGCTGCTGCGCCTGCAAGACATGCATATGCGGTTTGTGACGCGCAACGCGATCCTGCCGCGCGACCGCCGTTACCTGGATGCGGTGAAGGACGTCTCCTTCGAAATCCATCAGGGCGAGGTCTTCGGTCTGGTCGGGGAAAGCGGCAGCGGCAAGTCCACGGTGGCGCGGATGATCGCCGGTCTCTACAGGCCGACCGGCGGGCGCATCCATTTCGCCGGCGGCGAGCTTACCTCCATCAAGTCCGAGCGGGAGATGGATTACTATCGCCGGCAGATGCAGATGATCTTTCAAGATCCCTATTCGTCGCTCAACCCGCGCATGCGTGTCCTGGACATCGTGGCGGAGCCGATCCGGTTCCATAAACTGGCGAACTCCCGGCAGGAGGTGGAGAAGATCGTTCTGGACCTGCTGGAGCATGTCGGCCTGGGGGCCGCGGCGGCGGTTAAGTATCCGCACGAATTTTCCGGCGGACAGCGGCAGCGGATTTCCATCGCCCGGGCGCTGGCCACGCGGCCGCGCTTCCTGATCTGCGACGAGCCGACCTCGGCGTTGGATGTGTCCATTCAGGCGCAGATCCTGAACCTGTTGAAGGACCTCCAGGAGGAATTGGGGCTGACCATGCTGTTCATCAGTCACGACCTTCCGGTGATCCGCCAGATGTGCGACCGGGTCGGGGTGATGCGGCACGGTCAGTTGTGCGAAATTGCCGAGACGGAAGCCCTGTTCCAGAACCCGCAGCACGAATACAGCCAGCATCTGTTGGACCTGATGCCGAAGCTGGATGTCCTGTCCCAGAAGGGGTTGGATGTCGAGGAGCCGTCGCAACCGGCTTAGAACTAAAGAATAGTATAGAATAGAGAGAGTGCGATGCTGCTGCAGCAGGCCACCTGGCAGGAAGTCGACGAGTATCTGACCCGTTCCAAAGGGCTGATCGTTCCAATCGGTTCTACGGAACAGCATGGGCCGATGGGTTTGATCGGGACAGATGCGCTATGCCCCGAAGTAATCGCGCACCGGGTTTCCGCCGATGCCGGTATTCTGGTCGGACCCACCATCAGCGTCGGCATGGCGCAGCATCATCTGGGGTTCTCCGGCAGCATCACTCTGCGGCCGACGACCTTGATTGCGGTGATCAAGGATTATGTCCTCTCCCTGGCGCGCAACGGTTTCGAGCGGTTCTATTTCCTGAACGGTCACGGCGGTAATATCGCCACGATCGGGGCCGCCTTTTCGGAGATCTATGCGGAACGCAGCCTGCAGCGCGGTTCCAACCAGCCGGGCATCATGTGCAAGAATCAGAACTGGTTCACCCTGCCGTCGGCTCAACGGATTTCAAAGGAACAGTTCGGCGACCGGGAAGGGTCGCACGCCACGCCCTCGGAAATCTCGATCACCCAATACGCCTATCCGGAGGCGATAAAGTCGATGTCGGAAGACAAGGCCGATGCCGCCCCGCGATCCTTCACCGATGCAGAGGATTATCGAAGCCTGTTTCCTGACGGGCGGATCGAGGCGGACAGTTTTCTCGCTTCGCCGGAAGTCGGGAAGGAAATCGTCGATGCCTGCAGCAAGGAAGTCATCGCCAGTTTCAACGCGTTCCTCGCACAGGATTAGGATTTCGGCCGATGACATACGATTCCCGCCTGCACCCGCAGATCGTTGAGGTTTTCGAAGCGATGAAGGCCGCCAATGTCCAGCGGGTCGAGTCGATGACGCCGGAAGAGGCGCGCCTGCAACACCGCCGCCTCTCGCAGGCCCGGGTCGAGCCGGAAATAGAACTCGGCAAGATCGAGACCTTTGCGATTGACGCGCCGGGGCGGCGGATTCCGGTGCGGATGTACCACCCGCCGGGATATGAGGAGGCGGGACCGCTGCCGTTGCTGCTGTATTTCCACGGCGGCGGGCATGTGATCGGCGATCTGGACACCCATGACCGGGCCGTCCGCAATCTTTGCAAGCTGGCGAACTGCGTGGCGATTTCTGTCGATTACCGGAAAGGCCCGGAGAACCGCTTTCCCGGTGCGGTGGAAGACTGCTTCTTCGCAACCGAGTATTTCGCCGAGCGCGCGGCGCGCTATGGAATCGACCCGGCGCGCATCGCGGTCGGGGGAGATAGTGCGGGCGGTAACCTGGCGACCGTCGTCGCCCTGATGGCGCGGGACGCCGGCGGGCCGGCCTTGTGTTTTCAACTGCTGATCTACCCGGTTGTGGATTATGCCGGGGGTTTCCCCTCCTACGAGTCTTTCGGGGAGGGGTTCGGCATTCTCGAAACCAGAACCGTCGATTGGTTCCGGGAGCGCTATCTGCGCATGCCGGAGGACGTTACGGACTGGCGCGTCTCGCCGCTGCACGCCTCATCGCATGAGGGGTTGCCGCCGGCCCTGATCCAACTGGCCGAGTTGGATGTTCTGCACGATGAGGGGATCATCTATGCGGACCGTCTGAAGGAAGCCGGCGTGCCCGTGGAGGTCATCCGCTATGAAGGGCAGGTCCACGCCTTCTTCACCTTCACCCACATGGTCGACGATGCGCACCGGGCGCAGGCGGACGCGGCTGAGGCTCTGAAAAAGCATTTCGCAATCTGACGCGCGGCTGCGGGAGCCGCCCCGCCAGGGAGAAGGGCGTTGTCCCGCGGCCGGGCTTTCTACGAAGCGAGAATGCTGTAGAGGAACCGCCCCGCCATGAACATCAGGAAGCAGCCGAAGGCGATCTCCAGACTGCGGCGCTGGAAATTATGGGCGACCTTCACCCCGTAAGGAGCCGCCAGCATGCTGATCGCGGCGACGATGGCCGCGCCCGGCAGGTTCACATAGCCGACGGAGTAGGGCGGCGCGCCCGCCACCGACCAGCCCGCCCAGATGAAGCCGATCACCGCCGGGACCCCGATCACCGGACCGAAGCCGGAAGCGGTGCCTATGGCCTGATGGATCGGGCGTCCGAACAGACTCATCATGGTCGATACGAAGGCCCCGCCGCCGATGCTCATCAGAGTGGAGACAAACCCTACGGCGGTGCCGTAGACCGGCCGGAACAGACCGCCCGGCACGTCTTCGCCCAGCCGCCAGCGCTGATTGCCGACGAACATCTGCAGCGCCATGATCGGCGCAATGCAGACCCAGACGGCCTTCAAGGCGTCGCCTTCCGCGAAACGGGCCAGGGACGCACCGCCGACGACGCCCAGAACGACCCACGGCGCCATGACCCGGACGATCTCCATATCCACCGCGCCCCGCGCGCGGTGGGCGCTGAAGGAGCGCACGGCGGTGAACAGCATCACCACCAGCCCGGTGCCGACCGAGACGTGCATACGCACCTCGTTCGGCACCTGCAGGAAGGAGAACAGTTCGAACAGGACGATGACGGCGATGCCGCCGCCGCCGATTCCGAACAGGCCTGCCAGGAAACCGGTCACCAGACCGCCGCCCACCAGCGTCAGGGCCAGGACGCCCAGTCCGGCGAAGGATGTGTCGATATCCACTGAAACGAGACCGCTATCCGTCAGGCGCGCTGGTCGCTGACGGTGCGCGGTTCCTTGACCAGACCGAAGGCTTCCGGCCAGCGGCTGGGTCGGGCGCGCCGGTACTGATCGGCATAGTCTGTTTCGACGCCGAGCGCGTGGGCGGCGTGCCAGGCCCAGCGCGGATCGTACATCATGCCGCGCGCGGACATGATGAAATCCGCCTGGCCGGAGGCGATGATGTCTTCCGCCTGCTGCGGGTCGTTGATCATGCCGACCGCCATAACCGGCATGTCGATTGCCTGGCGGACGGCGTGCGCCATCGGCACCTGATAGCCCCTGCCCACGGTGATCGCCTGGCGCGAGTCCAGACCCGCCGTGGTGATATCGACATAGTCGCAGCCCAGATCCTGCAATGCCTTGGCATAGACGATGGTGTCTTCCACCGTGGAGCCGCCCTCGACCCAGTCGATGGCGCTGATCCGGACGCCCAGCGGCCTGTCTTCCGGCCAGGCGGCGCGCACCGCCTCGAAAACCTCCAGCGGGTATTTCAGGCGGTTTTCCAGCGACCCGCCATATTCGTCGGTCCGATGGTTGGAGAGCGGGGAGAAGAACTGGTTCAGCAGATAGCCGTGGCCGCCGTGCAGTTCGGCGACGTCGATGCCGGCGCGCGCGGCGCGTATGGCGGCGTCGACGAATTCCTGTTTCACCTGATCCATACCGGGCCGGTCCAGTTGCTGCGGAACATGCCAACTGGGATCGTAGGGAACGGCGGAGGGACCGACGGTCAACCAGGCGTTTTCCGCTTCCGTCAGGGGTTGGGCGCCGTCGTTGGGTGTGTGTGTGCTCGCCTTCCGGCCGGCATGGGCCAGTTGAATGCCCATCTTGGCGACGCCGTATTCGCCGCAGAAATCGATGACGCGTTTCATCGCCGCTTCCTGCTCGTCGTTCCACAAGCCGGCGCAGCGATGGGTGATCCGTCCGATGGCGGAGACATGGGTCGCCTCGGTAAAGACCAGGCCCGCGGCCCCCATGGCGAACTGCCCCAGATGCATCAGGTGCCAGTCATGCATGACGCCGTCGCCGTGACAGAGATACTGGCACATGGGCGACACAACGATGCGGTTGTTCAGGGTGATCCCGCGCAGGGTGATCGGGCTGAAAAGCTGACTCATTACCGGGTCCTTGGTTTGTTGATTAATCGACGTCGAAGATCAGGCCGGATGACGCGAAGCCTCCGTCCACGGCGATGACCTGGCCGTAGACATTGCGGCTTTCGTCGGAGGCGAGATAGAGCGCCGTATCGGCGATATCCTGCGGCAGGCCGTATTCGCCGGTCGGCATGCTCCGCACCCAGGTCTCCCTGGCCTTGGCATCGTGCATTTTGCGAACCATGTCGGTTTCGACCGGTCCCGGCGCGATGGCGTTGACGCGGATGCGGTGCGCGCCCAATTCGTTCGCCATCACCTGGGTCATGTTGATCGCGGCCGCCTTGGAAGCACCATAGGCGACCCGCCCGGCGCTGCCGCGCAGGCCGGCGACCGAAGCGACGTTGATCAGGCTGCCGTGCAGGCCGGCCTCGATCTGGCGTTTCGCGACCTCCCGGCAGAACAGGAAGGAGCCGATCACGTTGATGCGGTAGATCTTCTCGAAATCCCCGGCGGTGGTTTTAAGCGCCGCCCGTTGCAGGCCGATGCCCGCGCTGTTAACCACGATGTCCGGTGTGCCGAAGGTTTCGGTCGCCGCTTCTATCGCGGCCAGAATGTCCTCTTCGGACCCCACATCGACGCGCCCGGCCCGGGCGTTGGGCAGCGCTTCCGCAACCGCGACAGCCCCGTCCATATTCAGGTCCAAGCAGGTGACCATGGCCCCTTCCGCCGCGAAGCGCCTGGCGATGGCTTCGCCCAAACCGGCGGCCGCGCCGGTGACGATGGCGTGTTTTCCCTTCAGCCGCATGGCGGTCCCTTTCTCCCCTCGGATCTCACGGTGCGTTCTCGCCCAGCAGATCCGCGTTGGCCTCGCCCAGGGCGGGCGCAGAACCCTCTTCCGGGATCAAGGCGCGGTAGACGGGGGCCAGCGGCATGGGCAGCGCGGGCATGATGGCCGCGCTGTCGGAAACCGTTTTGCTGAATATCCCCCGGGCCTGGAAATGCGGGCTGACCTGCGCCTCGGCCAGGGTCTCGACCACCGCGGCGCAGACATCCTTGCCCGCGAAGGCGGCGCGCCAATGATCGGCGGGTTGAGCGGCGATCCGGTCCGCCACGGCCTTGATGACCGCCTCCGGGTCGCTGTTGTCGTCCCACCGGTCCCGGGGCAGGCCGATGGCGGTGCAGAAGGTCTCCCAGAATTTCTGTTCCAAGGGTGCGGCGGAGACGAAGCCGCCGTCGGATGTTCCGTAGATCTGATAACGCGGGGAAGCGCCCGACAGCATCTCCCCGCCGGGTTTCGCGACCTGACCCGCCGCCCCTAGCATGCCCTGCGCCCAGAAGGACCAGGCGAACAGCCCGTCGGTCATGGCGATGTCCAGATAGGCGCCGTCGCCCGTAGCCTCCGCTTGCCGCAGGGCGAGCAGAATGTTGATCACCGCCGGCAGGGCGCCGCCGCCGATATCGGCGATCAGGCCCGGTGGGATCACGGGCTTGCCGTCCGCATCGCCCCCCATCATCAACAGGCCGGACTTGGCGAGGTAGTTCATGTCGTGCCCGGCTTCGTCGCGCAGAGACCCATCCTGGCCATAGCCGGTGATGGCGCAATAGACGATGGATGGATTGATCGCCTTCACCGCCTCGTAGCCCAGGCCCAGCCTGTCCATGACGCCGGGCCGGAACTGTTCGATCAGCACTTGCGCGCTTTCGATCAGCGGGGTCATGCGTTGGACCGCGTCTTCCGCCTTCAGGTCGATCTCGATACAGCGCTTGCCCCGGTTGAGGAGCGCATAGTTGGCGCTGGTCCCGCCGAAGCGCGGGACGTAACTGCGCATCTCTTCACCCTTGACCGGGCGTTCGACCTTGATGACTTCGGCCCCGGCCTCGGCCAGGATCAGCCCGGCCATCGGGCCCGGCAGCAAGGTGGAGAAATCCAGCACCCGGACACCGTGGAGCGGTTGTCGCCCGGTCACGGTCAGGCGTTCCGTTCGGCGACCGCGCGGTCGACGCCGCAGACAAAGCGGTACATGCCGGTCCGTACCGCATCCGCCGGGATGCCGGCGCTTTCCAGCGCATGCGGGCTCAAGGCGCCGTGCAGCGCCTGGTTCGCCGCCGCCTCGTCCAGGAAGGCGGCATTGATCAGAAGGGAGATCGGCGGGCCGGACGCCTCGGCCGGTTTCGGCCCGTCCGCCGGCGGCAGCGGCCTCATCAGAAAGACCCCGACAGTGCCCGCCGGTTCGGTGGCGATGGGCAGCACGGTCTCGATCAGTTTTGTCGCGACCGCATCCACCTGCGCTTCGGGAAGCGTGATCCGCATGGTCGTGGCGATCTGCGCCCAACCCTGACCGTATTGATAGATCTGTTCCGAGACGCAACGGTCGAAATTTCTGAAATTCGGCATGATCTGCCGCGACCAGTCGGTCGGGTTTTCCAGGATGTGCCTGTAGGAGTCATTGGTCAGCACGTCCGGGCTTTCGGTATCGTAGAGCGCCATATATTTCGGGGAGCCGTGGATCGCGACATAGCGCCTTGCATTGTAGAAGCCCTGCACCATGGCGCGCTCCAGCAGGTGCTCGGTATTGTACCACTCGTTGAAATCCGCTTCGCCCGCCGGGTCGAAATCGACCCAGGTGGTCAACATGCCTTGCATGAAATCAGCCCTCCCGCCGGTTGATGCGGCATGCGCCGCCGCCTGCCGCTGTCCTTGCCCGACCCTCCCGCGGCTGCGGCCGCGTTGTGTCCGGTTCCGTCATTGCGGGGAGAGGATAGCCGCTGCACGCCCGCCGACAAGGGGCCGAAATTTCAACAGTGTGATGGCGGGATGCGGTGCAGCCGGACGTCCGCACAGCCGCACGGTTCCATCACGCCTTTCCCACGACCGAGGTTCGGGGCAGACTGCGGGCCGCAACAGGATGGGAGGCGGAAAATGCCGGACAAACGTATTTCGGTGGTGACCGGCGGGTCGAGCGGGATCGGACAGGCGACGGCCCTGAAATTCGCCCAGGCGGGGGACCGTATCGTCATCGCGGACGTGAACGAGGAGGCGGGCGCGGCGGTCGCGGGTGAGATCGCGGCGGCCGGGGGCGACGCCGTTTTTCTGCCGCTCGACGTCTCGGACGAAGACGCGGTGGAGGCGGTCTTCGACCGGATCGCCCGCGATATCGGCCCCGTCGGCGCGCTGGTGAATTCAGCCGGCTTGCTGGAAAACGCGGCAACGACCGGCAAGACGGCCATGGCGCTGCACGACCGGATCTGGGCGGTCAACTATAACGGCACGCTGCTTTGTTCCCGCAAGGCGGCGGCCGCGATGGCGGAAGCGGGCGGCGGGTCCATCATGATGCTGGGCTCCATCAATTCCTTCCGGGCGCTGCCGCTGCCCAGCTACAATCCGGGTAAGGTCGCGATCAAGGGTTTGGTCGAATTGATGGCCGCGGAATTGGGGCCGAAGGGCATTCGCGTCAACGGCGTCGCGCCGGGCTATACCATGACAAAACCCATCGCCGACAAGATCGCCGCCGGCCTGCGCGACCCCAAGGCGATCATGGCGAGCTGTGCGCTGGACCATTTCGTGACGCCGGAAGATATCGCGGATGCGATCCATTTTCTGTGTTCCGATGCGGCGCGCGCCATCTCCGGCGTGATGCTGCCGGTGGATTCGGGCTGGCTTGCGGCCTCGACCTACAATCATTTCCCGGCGGTGCCGGATGGGTGACAGTGCGGGTAATTGATGATGAAGTGACATTTGTCTATATTTATGGTGACATGTGTCATGAAACGTGAGGCGCAGTAGATATGAAAAGGCAGGGTTCGAGCGATCCGGGGCAAGCGGCGGCGAGTTCGCCTGAAGCTCCGTCCGATATGGCGCAGCCGACGTTTGGCGAACGCATGCGTACCGCGCGTCACGATACCGGCCTGACGGCGGGGGCCTTTGCCGAAAAACTTGGAGTGACCGAAACAATTGTCCGGGGCTGGGAGGGCGGAGACCTCCATCCCGGAACCGATCAGATCGATCACATCGTGGGACTTTTGGATGTATCGACGCCGTGGCTTTTGGAGGGACGCGACGATGCGTTCGCAGCTGGCAAGTATGGGGATGTGATACTGGCCGGTGCGGTTCCGCCGGTGAGTGCGGAGACGGACCGAGGGGCCTTCGCCTCGGAGAACAAGATCGCCGTTCACCACGAAATTGTGGACGGCGTTCCCGTGCAAACCGTCAAGCTGCTGCTGGATAACGTCTCCGCGCTGAAGGACCCAGACGTTTTTCAGAAGGCGACGGGCATGTCGATGCGCACCTATCACCGCAAGAATGTCTCGGACCGCTTAACGCCGGCCCAGGGCGAACGCACGCTGCGCTTTCGCGGTGTGCACGAGAAGGCGGCTGAGGTGTTCGGCTCCGGCGAGGCCGCGACGGACTGGCTTCTGTCGCCGGTTCTGGCGCTCGACGGGGAAAGGCCGGTGGATCTTTTGGAAACGGACGTGGGCGCGCGCTCGGTCGAAGACGTTCTGACGCGTATGGAATACGGTGTCTACACGTGATCCTGGACTCGGCGGGGGACCCGGAAACGCAGGCGGTCGCATGGCGGCTGGATAGCGCGAAACACAAGGATGAATGGGACAGCGGGGAGGGCGCCTTTCGCAGCGGCGGCCGATGGAACACAAGGGACGTGAGGGCCGTTTACTGCGCGATGGACGCGGCGACGGCGATCCTTGAGGTCACGGTGCACAAGGGGTTCGCCACGTTGGATCGTAAGCCCCATGTCATAACCAAACTGACGGTGAACAGTTTCGACTCGGTTCATTCCGTCCGCGCCGCGGATGTTCCCAATCCCTACTGGCTGGTCCCGAGCCATCCGACACCGGGACAGCAGGAGTTCGGGAACGAGCTTCTCGATCGATATGGGGCGTTCTTGGCTCCAAGCGTGGTCTGCAAGCACTCCTGGAATTTTGTTTTCCTGGCCGGAAAGTTCGACGCCTATACCCTGTCCTCGCAAGAACGGTTCGCCTTGGATCCGAGGTTGGCGAAGCGGTAGCGCCGCTTCTCGCGTTGATCGGGGCGCTCTCGGCGTGGGCTATGGGCTCCTCGAACCATAGAGCCCTTGCAGATGCGGGCTGGTCCTTTCCGCTCCACATATCATCACACGATATTTATTGCGTCGTGAGAAAAGATGCCGCGTGTTTCTCTTCATATTAACCCTTTTCAGCACATATAGCGAACCTGCTGTGATTTCGTTGAAAGGGAATGGTCATGAGTGGTCTTGCGGGTTCCGCCTTGCGGATCTTTGGTGCGACGGCGGTTTTGCCGCTGGTCCTGTCGATCTTGGCGGTGACGTCGCTGCAGGCGTCGGCCCAGGAAATGGCCGGGGTCGTGGAAAGAATCCGGGGCGAGGCGACGCGTTACGACGAAAACGGCGGCACGCAACTCATCGTGGGCAGCTCGATCAATGTCGATGACACGGTCTCTACGGCGGCGGACAGCCGGTTGCTCGTGCGTTTCCTGGATGGGTCGGAACTGACCCTTGGGGAGAATGCACGGATCGTCGTGGATGAATTCATCTTCTCCGCTGACGCCACATCGGGGCCGGAAAGCGCGCAGACCCTGGCGATCTTTCAGGGCGTGTTCCGCTTTACCTCCGGCGTGATCGGGGCGGCGGACTACGACAATGTCAGCATCAGAACCCCTGTCGCCACCATCGGTATTCGCGGCACGGAGTTTATCGGCGGCGAACTGTTCGTCGGCATGCCCCCGGGACGGCCGCATTACGGGTTCCAGATCAAGGACGGCGCGATACAGGTTTCGACCCCGGCGGGCAGCGTGCTGCTTGACGAGCCGGGCGAAGGCACCTTCATCCCCATCGTGGGTACCGTCGCCCCCACCCCCGTCCGCCAGTGGTCCCCTGCGGAAGCCGACGAGGCAGAGGATAAGCTGAGATTTTAAGCGATAGTCCGTATCCGGTATGGACGCCGCATCGTACGGATTGATCCGATTGACCGGGTCTTTCCTCTACGGTGCGGCGTGCCGGGTTTCCTAAGTAAGTCAGCCGTCTAAAATGTCTCTGTGCATTGAGGAAAGCGGCCCCGGCCCAGAGCTTTAGCTTTCCAAATAGCTTCCAGATGCCCGGGCATGATTTGTTGCAAAACTGCGAGAAGACGATCACCAATAGGGAAATCGAAGCGTATCCAAGCCCAAACGGATAGTAGACACCTTGTCGATGAGGCAACCGAAGCAAACGAACTCGGACGCTCTGGCTGCAGATCTCCTTTCGGGCGCCGATCTGACGCTGTTTCTGCGGCCGGACGATACGATCGAAGCCCGATCCGGTACGGAAACATACATTGAATCGCTGAAGCTGCCCCACGCCGTTATTCGTGGCGAACAGGTCTGGGCGTTCCAGGAACATCACTGCGTTCAACATACCCGGGGCCAGAGTTTCGACGGTTTCAGTTTCTTCGCTTATACCAATGCAGCCGATATTTTCGCGAACGTGGTGTACACGCACCGGTTCGACGCAATGCAGACCCGGAAAGTCAATGTGCAGGTTATGTCGTCCGGGCGATATGCCGAGTTGAGATGGGTTACACGGCCGACCCCTCGAAAGGTCTGGGATTCAGACACCGATACGGACAGCCGGCCCGTGATCGATGCTATCAGGGAAGGGATGAGGTTCAAGATCGCTCTTCTGGATCAGGGCGGTACATGGCATATCCACCCCGTCCATTATCCGTTCCACTATCCGGAAGGCGACCGGCTTCACTTTCAAACCCACGCGCAGTTTTACCCTGCGATGATGCAGACGCCGATAGAACCCTTGGCCACCGCCCTTGAGAACGGGTTTCCGGGTATCCTGGATCCATACGACCCCGAAGGCCGCGAGAAGATAGCGCGGTTCGAGGATGCGGCGGCATCGACCTATATAAGCGCATTCAACGACGGCACGTATTACACGTTTTTCGATATGCTGGGTTCCGATAACGCCCAGTATAGAAGGCTGAAGATTTTCGCATCCGAGTGACGCCGCCCTTCAGTGCGAGTGCCTTTATTGCGGGCCAATGCACATGGTTCGGCGCATTCCACCCGTCTTCCCGCAACCGAAGTCTTATATATCGTATGCGTCTTTGGGGGCGGCGCGGGGGACGCGTCCACCAAGGGTCTCCTCGACAATTATGCGTGCGCTGTATCGAAGACCGGCCCGCTGGAGCGGAGTCCGGTTCAAGGTCCTTTGCAGCGCCGTTCCGTGCGCTATATGGCTGCTCAGAAATGGCGGCCCGGGGGATTCAGCGAGCGACATGGATATTTTTGCCGAATTCGGCCTCCGCGTGCTGGGGCAGTTTCAATCGCCCACGCTGGCTTTTCTGATCGGGGGCATCCTGCTCGCCGCTTCCGGGTCGAAGCTGACGATCCCGGACGCCATCTATAAGTTCGCCGTCTTCATGCTGCTGATGCGCATCGGGCTGAACGGCGGGATGGAAATCCGCGAGGCGGATTTGACCGACATGATCCTGCCGGCGCTTGCGGCGGTGGTGCTGGGGGCGGGGATTGTGCTGTTGGGATTGGTGACCTTGGCGCGGCTTCCCGGCATCAAGCGCGACGACGCCATCGCCACCGCCGGCCTGTTCGGCGCGGACAGCGCGCCCACCCTGGGGGCCGCGATGTTGCTGCTGGAGCAGGACGGCATCGCTTACGAGGCCTGGGTGCCCGCCCTTTACTCCTTCATGGATATCCCGGCGCTGGTGCTGGCCGTGGTGCTGGCCCGCATGCATGCGGAAAAG
>JANQIT010000126.1 GCA_028282025.1 Hwanghaeella sp.
GGCCCCTTCGCGGGGCCGCCTTTTTTTGCGGACAGGCCCCTCTGCTATTGCAGAAGGAACGCGCATGGCGGTCACCCCTGGTTATTCGCCGGGAATCGCCGATAGTTTCGGTCTGCGGTCCAGGGCCGCATACGGCGAACCCCGACAGGGATCTTGATCTTCATGGGTATTGTCACCGACGTCATCCTTCCCCTGGCCCTGGCCTTCATCATGTTTTCGCTCGGCCTCGGCCTGACGGGTGCGGATTTCCTGCGCATTGCGAAACAGCCGCGGGATTTCCTGGTCGGGCTGGTCTCGCAGATCGTGCTGTTGCCCGTCATCGCGTTCGCGTTGCTAAAGGTTCTGCCGGTGACGCCGGAACTGGCGCTGGGCGTGATGATCATCGCCGCCGCGCCGGGCGGGGTGACTTCGAACATCCTGACCGCTTTCGGGCGCGGCGATGTGGCGCTTTCCATCTCCATGACGGCGGTCGTCAGCCTGCTTTGTGTCGTTACCATTCCCCTGATCGTGATTTTCGCCTACGCCCATTTCATCGGCGGCGAGGCCGGGCGGGACATTTCGGTTACCAAGACAGCCGTCAGCGTCTTCGTCATCGTCACGGTGCCGGTCCTTCTGGGCATGGCGGTGCGCCATTTCGCCGAACCCCTTAGCCGTCGGATCGAACCGGCGGCCCGGCATGCCTCTACAGTGCTGTTCGTGCTGGTGCTGATCGGCGCCATCGTGCAGCAGCGGGAGAATATCATTCCCTATTTCGCCCATGCGGGCGCGGTGACCCTGGCCTTGAATCTGGTGATGATGGGCGTCGCCTACGGATTGGCGAAGGCGCTGGCGACAGGCCCGCGGCAGCGCGTCGCCATCGCCATTGAATGCGGTCTGCAGAACGGCACGCTGGCCATAGCGGTCGCGACGCTGTTGTTCGGCGGGGGGCTCGCCATCGTACCGGCGGCGACCTACAGCCTGATCATGTTCGCCACCGCGCTGATCTTCATCGCCGTCATCCGCAAGCGGATCCCGCTTTACGAAGCGGAATGACTTCGTAGACGGAGCCGTCCAGGATCAAGTCGTCCCGCGATTCCTGAACCCAAAGTTCATCAACTGCCAGACGGGCGAATGGCTGCTCCCACCCTCGTTCGATGATTTGTCCGAGGGTGCTTGCTTCGCGGGCCGACAGATGGTCGTTCAGATTGAAAAGCCCCACCAGGAAAAGGCCCGCTTTCGGGTAGTTCATGATGCCTTGAATGCCGTGAAGAACGTTCTCGCCCGCCCGTGTTTCGGGATAGACCCGGGCATAGATGCGCCCGAGGTTCTTCGTACCGACGAACAGGCCGCGGACCTCGCAGGCGACTGGGCCCAAGGTTGCAAGCCGCTGCCGCGCCGCATCGGATATCCTGTCGAACGCCGGCCCGGCCAGTTCGCCGCACAAGGTCGCGTGCAACCTGCCGGTCCTGGCGTCGAACGCATCCCAGGCGATCTTATCCGCCAGGGGACCGTTCTTGAGATCGGCCAGCATCTCGCTGAAAGCCGAAGACGCGGAAAGGGTTTCGTACAGAATCGGCAGGACCAGCGACCGCACCGTCGCATGGCGGCCTTCTCGATATCCTTTCACAGGATCCACCGCGATGACATCCGGATGATCCGGCGCAATGAGGGGCAGATGGGCGAAACGATACGGTTCGTCCAAGGTCAGCGGCGTCTCAGCCGGGAAACCATGGCGGTGCTTTAGGTAGTCAAGTTCCTGATCCGTGCAGAGGTTCGGCATCTTCATGCACCTCGGCAGTGGGGGTCAGGCCGACGCCATCCGGGGTCGGCCGGAGCGCAGCAGGATCAGCACCATCACCAGAATGTTGACCAGGTTCCACGCAATGCCGTTCAGGAAGGCCATGGCGTAGGACCCGGTAACGTCGAAGATGGCGCCGGAAATCCAGCCGCCGAGCGCCATGCCCAAGACGGTCGCCATCATCGTCATGCCGATGGCGCGGCCAGCCATATCCGCCGGCAGATACTCCCGCACGACCATGGCGTAGCTGGGAACGATACCGCCCTGACTGAGGCCGAAGATAATGGAGACGACATAGAGGGAGGCCAACCCGTCGAAGGGGATATAGAGGAACAGCGCCAGACACTGCAGGGTGGAGCCCAGCAACAGTGTCTTAACGCCCCCGATCCTGTCCGCCAGCCAACCGGAGATCAGGCGGCTCGCCACCCCGCCCGCCAGCATCAGCGAGAGCATCCAGGACCCGTGCGCCGCGGCGAAGCCCAGATCGACGCAATAGGCCACGATATGAACCTGCGGCATGGACATGGCGACGCAGCAGCCGAGCCCGGCAATCACCAACAAGCCCATCAGCGTGCGCGGCGGCAGGCCGATTTCCCGGTAGCCATCCCCTTGCGGCGCTTGCCCGCCCCGAGACGACCGTCCGCTCGCCGACCGCCGCAGCAGCAGACTCAACGGCAGCAAACTGATCAGCAGGACAATACCGATCCCGGTATAGGTGGTGCGCCATCCCTCCGCATCGACGAAAGCTTGTACGATGGGCGGCCAGACCGCCCCGGCCAGGTAATTCCCACTGGCGACAATCGCCACCGCCATGCCGCGGCGGCGCAGGAACCATTTGGAGATGTCCGCCATCAAGGGGCCGAACCCGGCCGCCGTGCACAAGCCGATCAGCACGCCCTGGGCCAGCGTGAAGACAAGCAGCGACTGGGCCGTGGCGGCCAGGATGTAACCGCCCCCCAGCCCCACGGACGCTATCGCCACCGGTCCGGCCACGCCGAAACGGTCGACCAGTTGGCCCACCAGCAGATTACCGACCGCGAACCCCACCATGGTCAGAATAAAGGGATAGGTCGCCTCGCTACGCGACAGGCCGAACTCCGCCTCCACCACCGGCAGCACGACAATCACCGACCACAGGCCGACCGACCCGATAGTGCCGAACACCAGCGAGACGACGGCCCTGAACCAGGCATAGGACCCGTCGAGCGTCTGGTCGTGGCGGGCGGCGTTGCTGAGACGCTGGATCAATTGAGACAGACCTTCCGAATTTGGACCCTTCTCCGAATCCCGCATTTGTGGACCGGACCGGGCCAAATTGGATAGCGCCAATTCCCGGGCCTTGCCCAGCCCCATTTCCGGTGTCCTGGGACGAAACAGTTTTTCTGAAGGCCGGCAAGCGGCTTAACGGGTCAGCCCATCGAGCCCGGAAATTTCGGCAAATCGTCGGCGATATGCAACCAGGAGATCCTCTCCCGATAGTGGGTATGTTCGTTGGGCGGAAAGGCTTCCGGGTCATCCAGGCTGCTGATGTGCAGTTCGACCAAATCCCGGTCCCCGTACCGCGCCTCGAAACTGAGTGAGCTGCCGCAGTCCCGACAGAAGGCGCGGAAAACGCCCGGCGAGGACTCATAACGCGCCCGCTCGCCGGTGATCCATTCCACCTGTGCGGCGGCGAACACGACAAAGGCTGCCAGGGGTGCGCCGGTTTGACGCCTGCAACTGTTGCAGTGGCAATAGCCGGCCCCTTCGGGTGCGCCGGCCGCCCTGTACCGGATCGCCCCGCACAGGCAGCCGCCCTCTGCCCCGGTCGCCGCACGCGACATGATCAGCCCCCCTCCATACCGCTGAAAGCTCGGAACTCAGCCGTCCACACTAACAGCGCCCTGCCGCCACCGTTATGTCAGGATGCGGGTCCCGGGGCCGCCCTATGCCGCGCGCCGCAAAACCCGGCCTTCCTTCATCACCAGCTTCAGCGACTTTTCCGGGGTCGCCAACAGGGAAAGATCCGCGACCGGGTCGCCGTCCACCACGATAAGGTCGGCCAGGAAGCCTTCCGCCACCTGCCCGATCTTGCCCGCCATGCCGAACAGCTTGGCGGCGTTGCAGGTTGCCTGGCGGATCACGTCCGCCGGGCTGCAGACCGCGCCCCGGATGGTGAATTCGTTGCACTGATGGCGGTGCATGATGCCCAGCAGGTCAGTGCCGAAGGCAATATTGACACCGCCCTTATACGCCATCTCCAGCGCTTTGATCCCGGCATCCAGAACCTCATAGGTCTTGGCGACCAGATCCGCGGCCATGCCGGCTTTCTCACCCTCTTTCACCAGCGCCTGATAGGTCGACAGCGTCGGAACCAGCCAGGCCTCGTGCGCCTTGAAGAGCCGGACGGATTCTTCATCGATCAGGTTCCCGTGTTCGATGGAAAACACCCCCAGCTTCAGCGCCCTGTTCACGGCCCGCGCGGTATAGGCGTGGGCGATGACGGGAATCTGGGCGGCCTCCGCCTCCTGCACGATGGCGTTGATCTCCTCGTCTGAGAATTGGGTGGACGTAATGCGGTCGGTTGGGGAGGAGACCCCGCCGGAGGCCATGATCTTGATATGGGTCGCACCCCGGCGGATTTCCTCCCGCGCCGCGCGGCGCACCTCCGACACCCCGTCGCAGATATGCCCCATCCCGGCGCAGCAGAAACACTGTTCCAGCGTCTGCTGCCCCGGCGAGCGCATGTCCCCGTGACCGCCGGTCTGGCTTAGGGCGTGTCCGCAGTAGAGAATGCGCGGCCCTTCGATGGAGCCTTCCGTTACCGCGCGCGCCAGTCCGAAATCGGCGCCGCCCGCATCGCGGACCGTGGTGAACCCCCGGTCAAGCATACCGGCCATGACATCCCCCGCCCTGGCCGACACATAAAAGGGCGACATCGCCATCAATTCCGGGAAATTCGCGGTAACCGCCGTAACATGGACATGCGCGTCGCACAGGCCCGGCATCAAGATGCGGCCTTGCAGGTCTATCGCCTCGGCCTCCGGCGCGTCGATGGCGTCGGGGGAAATGGCCGCGATGGCCCCATCCTTCACAAGGACGTTCCGGTTCGGCCGGGTTTCCCCCGCCACGACGTCCAGCAGCGCGGCATTCTTGAAAAGGATCGGTCGGTTATCGGTCATCGGTACGCTCCCCCAAATTAAGCTTCGCCATCCTGCCCCGAACCGCTTCGACTAGGCAATCGAAGCTACATACCCACCTACCTAAAATGCCGGATAAATCACCGGGACCTTTCGTTGTACGGAGCGTGCGAGTCACCATGTGATAAGGCATCGGATCTAGGCGAGGGGGCCCACTAGGGAGCGCCTGGTCCAGGCGGCATGCGAATGTCAAAACCAGTCTTGAGTGATCCTTTCCTGCTGGCCGGCGGCCGGCGCAACCGGCAATCCTTTATCGGGTCCTTGATGTTCCAGGCCGTCGCGGTATCGGCCCTGACGGGGATTGCGCTCGCCATGTGGGGCAGCACCGGGCCGACCCGTGGCGCCGGTGCGCTCGACTTCCTGATCGGCACTTTCCTGGTGCTGGCCGGAACCACCCTTGTGTTGCATCACGTCGCCGTAACCGCGCAGCGCTGCCGGGACTGCGGCCTCAGTGGGTGGGCGGCTCTCGCCTTGTTCGCACCCGCGGTGAATGTGGCGATGCTGATCGCCCTGGCCGCCTGCGCCGGTCAGTCCGGCGAGAACCGCTATGGAGCGGACCCGCTGCGCGAATCCGAGAACAGCGCCCGGTTGGACGCTTTGCTGGAGCAGGCGGCGCTTCGGGAATATTACAACCAACCGCCGCATCCGTAGCATTTTGGGGGACGGCAGCCCCGATACAGACAAAACGCCCCTTGATCCGAAACAAGGGATGCGTATATACGCAACCGAGAATACGGTTCGGACAGGAGAGTCGGGCTTTCAGGCCCGCGCCGACGGAGCAACGCCCCGGAAACTCTCAGGCCCAGATACTGCCGGACCGACACTCTGGAGAGAGGTGCGGACGCACCCGCCGAAGGAGGAAAGCGCCATCCGTCGCCGACGGGGCGCCGATGCTCTCAGGCAGAAGGACAGAGGGGGACACGCCGGAGGACCGGCATGTCTAACCCTTGATGTCTGGAGCGCACCATGACCTCTAAATCGATCGCCGTCATCGGCGCCGGTATCACCGGCGTGACCACCGCCTATGAACTCGCCAACCGGGGTTACGCAGTCACTGTTTACGACCGCAACCGCTATCCCGCCATGGAGACAAGCTTCGCCAACGGCGGTCAGCTTTCCGCTTCCAACGCCGAAGTTTGGAACCACCTTTCGACGATCCGGAAGGGTCTGGGCTGGATGTTGAGCCCGGAAGCCCCCCTGTCGCTGAGCTTGACGCCGAACTGGCACAAATACAGTTGGCTGGCGGAATTCGTCGGCCATATCCCGCACTACCGCAAACACACCACCGAGACCGCGCGACTGGCCGTGGCGGCGCGGGATCGGATGCGGGAAATCGGCGAGAAGGAAGGTATCGACTTCGACCGGGAAGACCGGGGAATCCTGCATTTCTACACAACGCAAAAACAGATGGACCACGCCCGGCGCGTCTCCGCCCTGCTGGCCGACGGCGGCGTCGTGCGGGAGGAGTTGGACGCCGACGGCGTGCATCGGGTCGAACCCACCCTGACCGGAAACTTCGTCGGCGGTTATTTCACGCCGGGCGATGCATCCGGCGACATTCATCTTTTCACCACCGGACTGGCCCAGGCCTGCGCCCGCCTGGGCGTGCGGTTCGAGATGGAGGCGGATGTAGCCGATTGCCGGACAGGCCCGCGCGGCGGCGTCACCGTGACCTATCGGAGCACGAAGGGTGACGGAAAGATCGTGATGCATACGTCCGACCATGCCGCCGTCGTCGTCTGCGCCGGGGTCAGAAGCCGCGCCTTGGCGCACGGGCTGGGCGACCGCGTGAATGTCTATCCGGTAAAAGGCTATTCCATCACGGTGAACCTGCCGGACGAAGCGTCCCGCGCAGCCGCCCCGATGGTCAGCCTGTTGGATGACGAAGCGAAAATCGTTTCCAGCCGTCTCGGCCCGGACCGGTTCCGCGTGGCGGGGACGGCGGAATTCGCGGGCGAAAACCGCGATATCAGGGCCCGGCGGATCGCACCGCTGGTACAGTGGGTGAACCGTTTCTTTCCCGCAGTCTGCACCCGGCAGTCAGTTCCCTGGGCGGGCCTGCGTCCGATGATGCCTTCCATGATGCCCAAGGTCGGGCCCGGCCGGCGTCAGGGCGTCTTCTATAATACCGGCCACGGTCATCTGGGATGGACCCTGGCGGCGGCCACCTCCGAAGCAGTGGCGGCGGCAGTCTCGTCCCGGATCTGACCGGTCCCGAACAGGGGCGCGCGGCTGTCCCCGTCAGAAGGGTGGCCATCAAAGGTGATTTGCCGCGCGCCCTCTTCAGCATTCGGGAGAGGATGCCTATATAGGGCCCTCCGGCGCGGCCTCGCCGTTCCGGCGGTTCTGAACCATATCGGTGGCAAGCAATGGCGACTATCCCGACAGCAGCAGTGGAAAAAAGCTTCGATCCCTTCGAGAAGGAGCAGCAGCTCCGCGCGGAAGCGGAAGCCTGGGACACGTCCGACGCGAAACCGGCAGAGGAAGGCGACATTCAAGTCATCGACCTGTCGGACTATTTCACCACCGGCAGCCGCGATGCCTTGAATGCCGTCGCCGACCAATTCCGCACGGCCTGCGAGGAAGTCGGTTTCCTGTGTATCGTCGGCCACCGGATACCGCGGGCTGAAACCGCCGCCATGTTCGACATGGTGCGCCGGTTCCACGCCTTGCCGGAAGAGGTGAAGAAATCGGTGCTGATGGACCGCCCCGATTGGTCGGTGGGCGGCATGGGGTATCTGCCCGTCAAAAACCGCAAACTGCCGGCGCGTCCGACCGGCAACTACAACGAGGCCTTTATCGTCAAACGCGACCACACATTGGGGTTCGACGACAATCAATGGCCGCCGGAAGAGGCGCTGCCGGGCTTCCGGGCCCGGATCGAACGCTATGCGGGCCTGATGGAGGATCTCGGACGGAAGCTGTTGCCGGCCTATGCGGTCGCCCTGGATGTGGAACCCGACTATTTCGACGCGGCTTTCGTCAATCCGCTCTACCGCCTGCGCATGACCCACTACCCGCCCCTTCCGGCATCCGAAACCGATCATTTCGGCATTGCGCCGCATGTGGACACAACCTTCTGCACCATCCTGGCGCAGGACAGGCCCGGCCTGACGATCTTCAGCGAGCGCCGGCGCGAGTGGATCAAGGCCCCGATGGTCGACGACTCCTTCATCGTCAATACCGGCGAATTGCTGCGCACCTGGACCAACGACCGTTTCATCAGCGTCAAGCATTTCGCCAACAACAACACCGGCGAAACGTCCCGCTATTCGATTCCGTTTTTCCTGAACGCGAATGCCGATCACAAGATGACCTGCATCCCAAGCTGCTGCGATCCCGACAATCCGCCGAAGTATCCGCCGATTTCCTACAATGAAAGTCAGGCCGTCGCGCAAGGCGAGTAAGGGAAATAAAGGCTCCACCGCCGAAGAAGGGAAACGATTTTCGACGCCGCACCTGACCTGCACGGTGCCGCCCACGGATGCGCCGCCGATATCGGCCTTTCGGTCCGGCGGGCCGGTATAAAATCCTAACCGGGGGGAATGAGAACGAAGTTCCCGATATGCTCTTTCTTCATGAATTCCTGCTGGGCCTCGGCAATCCGGTCCAGCGGAAAGGTTTTGGCGAGTAGGGGCCGGATTTCGCCCCTCTCGATATAGGAGACGAGGTTCTGAAAGACCGGCTCGTCCCAGGCGGTACAGCCGATCAGTGTAATGTCCTTCAGGTACATATCCCGCATGTCCAGTGTAACCATCGGACCGGCGATGGCGCCGGACGAGACATAGCGACCGCCGCGCTTCAAGACCTTTAGCATTTTTGGAAAGGCGGCCCCCGCTACATTATCGACCGCGACATCGACGGCCTCCACGCCCAAAGCGGCAACAGGATCCTCGTTCCTATCGAGTACCCGGTCCGCCCCCAGCCCCTTCACCGCTTCCATCTTCGCCCGGCCGGCTATCGCCGTCACCGCCGCGCCCCGGCGTTTGGCCAGTTGTACCGTGGCCGAACCGACACCGCCGGACGCCCCCGCCACCAGCACATGATCGCCCGCCCCGACCTGCGCGCGGTGCAGCATGTTTTCCGCCGTGCCGTAGGCGCAGGGAACAGTCGCGAGCTCGGCATCCGTCCAGCCGCAGTCGACAGGAAAAACCTCGCCCGCCGGCACCTTCACAAACTGCGCGAAGGCCCCGTCGAAATCGGAGGCCATCCAGACATTGTCCATGGTGTCGTAGCCGTTGGGCCGCATGCAGGCGCGGACCAGCACCCGCCTGCCCTTAAGGCCGCTAGCGTCGACGCCGCCTCCGACCGCCTCGACCATCCCGCAGCAGTCCGTTCCTTGGATAAAGGGAAAGGGGGTCGCCTCGTTCCAGCCGCCGTCCGATTTCTGATCGGCCGCCCCCTCCTGCACGGTCGCGGCCGACTCCGTGCCGTCGGTCACGGAGGAGGAATACCAGCCAAGCCGGGTGTTGATCTCGGTATTGTTGACGCCCGCCGCCAGGACCTTCAGCAGGACCTGCCCCACACCTGGTTCAGGGACCGGAACATCGCGAAAGACCAGCTTGTCATAACTGCCGTTCCCGATGGTGACGACCGCTTTCATGGTTCTGGCCGACCCGTTTGTGTCGAAGCGGTCTTCTGGCATCGTCGCGATCCTGTCGGGTTATACAGCGCCAAGGCGGCAGACGTTCATTGTGAACCCCTGAGACGCCGTGTCCAGCCTTCCCCGCTAGAAAGGCGATGCGCCGCGTTACCGGGCGCACTGCAAAGCAAATCCGGCAATTCAGAATAAAGGCAAATCGGTTTAGGCTCCGTATGGACCCAGCACGCTATGCTACAGCGGCGATACGGAGACGCCCATGCATATCCCGACCGCATCCTATCGAAAGCAGCGCCATGAGCGATAAAGCACCCCTCACCGCGAAGACAGCCGAACGCCTGCTGCGCTCCCTGGAAGAGATTACCGCCATCGCGCAGACCGGACTGACCTATGCGGAGGATCAATTCGATATCGACCGGTATCAGCGGCTGCGGGAAATCGCCGCGGACCTTCTGGCCGATTGCACCGGCCTGCCGCCGGACCGCATCCTGGACTGGCTGCGTCTGGATACAGGCTACGCAACGCCAAAGCTGGATGTCCGCGCCGTCATTCTGCGGGACGAGACAGTTCTGCTTGTGCAGGAGCGCAGCGACGGGCGTTGGGCCTTGCCCGGCGGCTGGTGCGACGTCGACCTGTCGCCGGGGGATTCCGTCGAAAAGGAAGTCATGGAGGAAACCGGCCTGAAGGTCGAAGCTATTCGGCTGCTCGCCCTGGTGGACAAACGCAAGCACGATTACCCGTTTCAGATTCCCCATGCCTACAAGGGGTTCTTCTTGTGTGAGGAGCGGGGCGGAGCGCTGCTGGACAGTACGGCGGAAACCCAGGCGGCGCGGTTCTTCCCAATCAACACCCTTCCCCCTCTTTCCCTCGACCGGAATACGGTGTCCCAGTTGCTCCGCGCCGTCGCCATCGCCAACGACCCAGCCCAGCCGACGGCGTTCGACTGAACGTCTCGCGCTAGATCAGCGCCAAGAAGAGGTGCTGGATGGCCCCCACGGCGGGTTCCTGGATGCTCGAATAGATGACGCCGGCCAACACGATCATCAGGACGCCGATCACGAAATCCAACACTCGCCACACCCGGTCGCTGGCGACATAGTATCCGACATAGAAGGACAGGAAGGCCAGCGTGGCGAACCAGAGCAGCGAGGCCGTCGCCGCCCCGGCGGAAAAGATCATCCGGTCCGAAATCTCATCGTACTGCCCCGCCAGGCCGCCGATCAGGACAACGGTATCGAACAGGACGCCGGGATTGGCGACCGAAATCAGAATAGCGGTGGAATAGCGGGAGGCGCCGGCATCCGCGTCGAAATTCCGGTTTCGTTTCCGGAAGGCGTTGGCGATGTTCATCAACCCGTATCCCAGGAAGAACAAGGCCGCGACGATGGAAAAGTAAAACCGCAAGTCCGTCGCTTGCGCGATCAACGCCCCTACGCCCAGCGCGCCGATGGCGATCAGGACCACATCGATCGCCACGTAAATCGCGGCAATTCGCAAAACTGCGCCATGGCGCATAAGCCCGTGTTTAATCAGGTAGGCGTTTTGCGGCCCCAGCGCCACAATCATACTGGCGGCCATGCCCATCCCGGTCAGGAATGGCATCGGCGGTTACCTCCACCCCTCTATCAGAGGGGACGGCGCGTGGGCGCCTGTCGCTGACGCACCACCGGCGACACGCCGGTAATCCGGATCCTGCAAGAGCATTTCGTGGCAGTCCTCAAAGTGCTGCGCTGGTATGTTAGGAAATAGGTGATGAATTAGGTGGAAGCAATCGTTCCGCGGAAACAGCAGCCAGCGCACCGACTTCGGGACGATTGCGTTTCGCGAGCTTTCCAGCGGATCTTCCTGTGTCAGGATTCCCGCATGATCGATACAGTCGGCCCAATAGTTCAGGCCCGTATAGATCCACAGGAACGGTATCGCCAGAACGACGGTTGCAGTCAGCGGAGCGATCAGCAGCAACCCGAACGCGCCGAGCATGATGGCGGCTTTTAAGGCCAGCAACGCGGCTCCGTCCCGCCTTGAAAGATCGATAGCGATATAGGTCGGCAAATGACGTCCCAGGATCGGGGTCAGTACGTGCCGCAGGACGGTCGTCCAGGTCAGCGCGCTTTCCAGGCGGAACTGCTTCAGTGTACGGATGTCCAGGTCCTTCTCATAGTCGCCGAGATGGGCGTGATGCGTCATATGCTCGGCCCGGTACGCCGAAAAGGAAGAGAGAAGAACGGCGGCGGCGATACTCCCGAAGATCACATTATCCTTGTGGTTCTCTGTGAAGGAATAATGGCTGCATTCGTGGACGATATTGTTAAGCCCCCGAAAACGGGTCGCGATAAAGATCAATAAAACGGCTATCGCGACACTGTCGGCAATCCCGCTCGGTTGGTTGAGCAGAAAGGCCGCAAACCCACCCGCCACGACAATCTGCAGCAGATAGGATGTCAGGATAAGTCCGGCGGTCACCCTGGAATGCCGACTCAAACCTTTGAATTTTCGAACATATTTCCGACGAATGGTCGCACCGGACATTCAAAGCCTCCCAAAAACGAAAACCCAAATCCCCCACCGCTTCACTACCGCCAACACAAAAATTAGCAAAATCGGATTATTATGCATTTATGGTAGTGTTAACACTTACTGCAGTTAGTTCTTTAGGCCAAGGTGCCAGAGTATGGGAGTTTTGTTACGGAACACCGGCTTTGCGAGAGAAATCAAACACCGACCCGCCCACGACCAATTCAACGCTTGCGGCACGGGTAAAAAAAAGCCGGCCCGAAGGCCGGCAATTCGCACATTACGTGTTGATTGACCCTTGGGCTGCTAGAACGCCCGCTGGATCATCAGTTTCTTGATCTCCGCGATCGCCCGGGCGGGGTTCAGGCCCTTGGGGCAGGTCTTGGAGCAATTCATGATGGTGTGGCAGCGGTACAGCCGGAACGGATCTTCCAGATTGTCCAGCCGGTCGCCGGTATATTCGTCGCGGCTGTCGATGATCCAGCGATAGGCCTGTAACAGCACTGCCGGGCCGAGATAGCGCTCCTCGTTCCACCAATAGCTGGGGCAGGAGGTCGAGCAGCAGAAGCACAGAATGCATTCATACAGCCCGTCCAGCTTTTTACGGTCTTCCGGGCTTTGCAGCCGTTCCTTATCCGGCGGCGGCGGCGACTGGGTCTTCATCCAAGGCTCGATGGACGAAAGCTGGGCATAGACCGTGTTCACGTCCGGCACCAGATCCTTCACCACCTTCATGTGCGGCAGGGGATAGATGTTCACCTCCCCCTTCACGTCGCTGATGAATTTGGTGCAGGCCAGCGTGTTGGTCCCGTCGATATTCATCGCGCAGGAGCCGCAGATCCCCTCACGGCAGGAGCGCCGGAACGTGAGCGTCTGATCGACCTCGTTCTTGATCTTGATCAGCGCGTCCAGAACCATCGGCCCGCAATCGTCCAGATCCACCTCATAGGTGTCGACCTGCGGGTTTTTCCCGTCGTCCGGATTCCAGCGATAGATGTTGAACTTCTTCGTCGCGCCGCCGGATTCCGGTTTCGGCCAGGCGTGGCCCTTACCGATCCTGGAGTTAGCGGGAAGCGTGAATTCCACCATGGCTTAGGTCCCCCTCGATCCCTTAGTAGACCCGCGCCTTCGGCGGGAAGCTTTGGACTTCGTTCGACATCGGCTGCAGATTGACCGGACGCTTGTCCAGCTTGATCTCGCCGGATTTCTCGTCGATCCAGGCCAAACTGTGATGCATCCAGTTCTGGTCGTCCCGGTCCGGATAGTCGTCGCGCGCCTGAGCGCCCCGGCTTTCCTTGCGGTCTTCGGCACAGACGATGGTCAGCATGGCCTGTTCGATCAGGTTTTCGAACTCCAGCGTTTCCACCAGGTCCGAGTTCCAGATCATCGACGTATCGCTGACCTTCAGGTCGTCCTTGCCGGACCAGACATCCTTCATCTTCTTGATGCCTTCCTTCAGGCTGTCTTCCGTCCGGAAAACGGCGCAGTGGGATTGCATCGCCTTCTGCATGCCCATGCGCAGTTCCGCCGTCGGCGTCCCGCCCTTGGCGTAACGCGCCTTGTCCAGGCGCGCCAGACAGTCCTCGCCGGCGTCTTTCGGCAGCGGCTTGTGGGCCGCTTCCTTATTGACAACTTCGGCGCAGCGCAGCGCCGTCGCCCGGCCGAACACGACCAGATCCAACAGCGAATTGGACCCAAGCCGGTTCGCACCGTGGACCGACACACAGGCGGACTCGCCGGCCGCCATCAGCCCCGGAACGATGGAATTCGCATCGCCGTTCGTCTTGGTAAGCACTTCGCCGTGATAGTTGGTTGGAATACCGCCCATATTGTAATGACAGGTCGGCACAACCGGGATCGGTTCTTTCGAGACATCGACGCCCGCGAAGATCTTCGCCGATTCCGCAATGCCCGGCAGGCGTTCCTCGATCAGATTCGGGTCGAGATGTTCGATATGCAGGTGGATATGGTCGTTTTCCGAACCGACGCCGCGGCCTTCGATGATTTCCATGGTCATGGACCGGCTGACCACGTCGCGGCTGGCCAGATCCTTGGCCGACGGCGCATAGCGTTCCATGAAACGCTCGCCCTCGGCATTGGTGAGATACCCGCCTTCGCCGCGCACCCCTTCGGTGATCAGACAGCCCGCGCCGTAGATCCCGGTCGGGTGGAACTGCACGAATTCCATATCCTGCAGCGGCAGGCCCGCCCGGGCCACCATGCCGCCGCCGTCGCCGGTGCAGGTATGCGCCGACGTCGCGGAGAAATAGACGCGCCCGTATCCGCCGGTCGCCAGGATCACCATCTTCGAACGGAAACGGTGGATCTGTCCGGTATCCAGGTCCCAGGCCATGACGCCGACGCATTCGCCTTCGTCATTCATAATCAGGTCCATGGCGAAGTACTCGATATAGAACTCCGCCTGATGCTTCAGGGATTGCTGGTACAGCGTGTGCAGGATCGCATGGCCCGTCCGGTCGGCCGCGGCGCAGGTGCGCTGGGCCGGCGGTCCTTCGCCGAACTCGGTGGTCATGCCACCGAACGGGCGCTGATAGATCTCACCCGCCTCGGTGCGGCTGAACGGCACCCCATAATGCTCAAGCTCAATGATCGCGGGGACCGCTTCGCGCACCATATATTCGATGGCGTCCTGGTCGCCCAGCCAGTCGGATCCCTTGACCGTGTCGTACATGTGCCAGCGCCAGTCGTCCGGCCCCATATTTCCAAGCGACGCGGAAATGCCGCCCTGCGCGGCGACCGTGTGACTTCTGGTCGGAAAGACTTTGGTGATACAGGCCGTTTTCAGGCCCTGCTCGGCAAGCCCGAAAGTGGCCCGCAGCCCGGCCCCGCCGGCCCCGACCACGACGACGTCGTAGGTATGGTCGATGATATCGTAGGCATTCGGCATCTATCTATCCTCCAAAGGCGACGCGCAGCACGGCGTAGGCGCAGGCGACCGCGAGAATGGCGCAGGCGAATTTCACCAGCATCAGGGTCGCGATCTTGACCCCTTCCGCATGCATATAATCTTCAACTACGACTTGGACGCCGAGTTGGAGGTGATGAAAGGTCGCGGCAATTAGCAGCAGCAGCAGGATCGTGTTCACCGGCGCGGCGACCCAGGCGGCCGCCGTGGCATAGTCGCCGCCCGCCATGCCGGCGACGGCGACGGCGAACCAGATGGTCAAAGGCACCAGGGCCACGGCGGTCAGACGCTGCGCCCACCAATGGTGCGTGCCGTCCTTGGCCGATCCCAGACCGCGTACTTTCGCAAGGCGTGTCTCAAGGCTCATCGCGTATCCCCCTCTTCGCTCAACCGACGCTGTAGGCCAGGGCCCACAGCGCGATGGTTGCGATGATCGAGAAGGAAACCATGATGTGGCCGGAGCGCTCGGCATCCTCCAGTTCGAATCCCTTGCCGGCATCCCAGAACAGGTGCCGGATACCGTTACCGAGATGATAGAATAAGGCCCAGGTCCAGCCGAACAGGACCAGCCGTCCGATGAACGTGCCGGAAAAATCCGAAACGACGGCGAAAGCCTCCGGCCCGGAGGCCAGCGCCAAAAGCCACCAGGCCAGATACAAAGTACCCACACCCAAGGCGACTCCCGTCATCCGATGCAGAATGGAATAAGCCATGGTCCATTGCCATCGGTACACCTGCAGGTGCGGCGACAGCGGTCGGTCTTGCATGCTCATGATCCCTCTCGCTTCCGTTCAACGTGCATCATGCAGACCCCCAACTGGGGCGCGTTTTGTGCACCATTACAACCATTTAGACCAGCGGCAGAATGCCGCCGGGTGACATCTGACTATTAATGGGGTCCCCCGATACCGCGAGTCAGTCTAACCGCCCGCGACGCGCCCCAACCGCGTGGCGACCGGGATACGCCAGACCGAAGCTGGCTCAACCTTATGGCCTGACCGGCCCGCAGGACCCATTCCCTCATTCAAGTAGCCTAGCGGTTCGCAGGCGCGTTTCAAAACGCTTTTTGCGCTGCACCTTGATCGACCGTCCCTGTCCGGGCGATTTACATTATGGTTTATACATATTCACAAGATGTTGCGGGTCTGTGCGGCAAAGCGCCCCTCTATCTGGGGTATGTGAATAAGTTTGGGGATAATTTGTGCATCGAATGTGCCGTAACACATTGTTAATACACAAGAAATTTTTAACCGTCATCATTTTTTCATAGACAGCGTTGCGGCTTCGTCGGACACTTTCCCTGCGCGATGCATCGTCCTGACGGATCGCAACCGGGGAAGCCAACTTGCTGGTTTCCTTCGCCAAGATCCCAGGGACGGACATGCCGGAACCGGGAAGATCTCGGGTTCGCTGCGGCCTTTGGACCGCGCCGGATCTTCGGGTTGGACACGGACCGGTATGGGGCGCGGAACCTGCCGGGATCTCTACGGCTTGCCGTTCGGTATCCCAGCACGGTTTCGTGGGAAGTATGCGTCGGAATGCGCGCGGTCCAAGGGGGTTTCGGCCTTCGGTCGACCGCAGGTGGTTCGCCCAAGGATGGTTTGGCGGCTTACCCGCCGGACTGGGCCTGGGGTCCGGAACGCCACGCGCGGCACGCCGGGTTTCGGCCCGGTGGGCGCGATGGGCGGCATTCTCTTCGGAGAGATTCGTTCAAGGCGCCGCGGTGCGGACGGACGTTGTCTTGTACGATGTTCGGCATGCCCCCTTCTTCGGAAGGATGCCGTATCGGGTTTCCGGGGATCGTGGAGCGGTGGCGCTCTCGGTTCGGTTTGCCGGAAGGTACGGGGTGCTTGCGCCTTTGTGCCGCCGGGTCCGGACAGGGTTCTACAGCTTGCGGTGGGAAGCGGCATTTCGGCAGCCGTCCGCGGTTCGTCGACGTCTTGCGGGGCGTCTGGGAGCGGCGGTTCGGAACAGCGTCCTTCCTCGCATGGGTGGCGACCCGAAACAGGCGGCTTGCCGGCTGTTTCACTGGGGCTCCATCCGGCAGCAGGGTTCGGCATCAAGGTGCTTTGCCAGGGTGACCGAGACACCGGACCGGCTGATCAGCGGCCTTCATCGTGCGGGAGACCGCAAGGTCTCGGCGACGCGTCGGGCTCGCATCCCGGACCGGGGAAACCCGGTTCGTGCGCGGCCCGGTGCGAAGCGCCGGAAGCGGCCGGGGTCGCGAGCAATCGCGCGCACCGGACCCTGCCGGGGCTTGCGCCGGATCAACGGGTCTTTGAGGCGTTGGGCGCGCCGCCTTAGTCTAGCGACTCTCCGCGGACGGGCGGCCGTGGCAGCGGGCCGGAACGGGCTTTCCGACGGCGGAACCGGGCGATCGGATTCCCATCGGCAGACGGTTCCGATCTCCGCGCCGCCCAGCGCCTCTTTCCGTTTTGCACACTTCGGCCTTGTTCCGGCGCCGTCCCGCACGTTTCAAGACACATTCGGTCGCGCCTCTCTTGCCGGCTCGGCAAGCGCCCGGAGGCTATGGACGTGTATCGACCACGCATGCACGGACTCCCAAGAGAGGGCTCGCCTGACGACCTTGCAGGCTGTTCAATCGCCGCAGATCAGACGCCCCAAGGCGAAGACGGCATCCTCTTCGTTTCAGCAGGCGTCGGCCTTGGCCATTTGAGTTGGCCTTGACCATTTCAAAAGCACGGGGCCGCTCGCCGCCGTCTCTTGACCTGAAAACCGCCCGGCGCCGCCTGACGGATACTCCAGACTTATTGCTCGATTCTGCCACACGGGCCGGAAAAGGTGGTATTTTCCGCCCGGATTGCGAATCTGCTCGGCATGCTGTGGGAGAGACAATGTATTCAGCAACACTCGCCGACCGAATCCGGAGCGTCACCGGGCTGAAGACTGGACTAATGGCCACCGATATCCCCGGTGTCGGCGTTTTCTATTCCGAAACGCCGACCGACCGTGTTCCGTTCATCTACGAAAGCGGAATTCTGTTCGTACAGTCGGGACGCAAGAAGCTCTATCTCGCTGATCAGGTCTATGTCTACGACCCAGACCACTACCTTGTTGTCGGGTTGCCGGTCGCACCGGAGTGCGAAACCATCGCCAGCAGGGAAGAACCGATATTCGGCCTTTGCATCGATGCGGATGTCGCCGTTCTCAGCGAACTGGCGGCGACCGTGACCGCATCCGCACCGCCGAACTATACTTCCCACGGGATTGAAGCGGTGCCGACAGGCCCGGAACTACGGGATGCGGTCAGCCGCTTGATGACCGTGCTCTGTTCGAAGGAAGAAACGGCGATCCTGGGCCCCGGCCTGAAACGGGAAATCCTGTACCGGGTCTTGCAGGACAGCCACGGCGCGGTGCTGCACAAACTGATTAACCGCGACGGCGCCTACGCCCGGGTTTCGGAAGTCATGCGCACGCTGCACGCCGATTGCGCGACCCGCCGCAGCGTACAGGATATGGCCCGCGCCGCGGGCATGAGCGAGTCCGCCTTTCATCGCGCCTTCAAGCTCGCTTCCGGGGACACTCCGCTGCAATACCACAAGAAGGTCCGCCTGATGCGGGCGGGCAGCATGATCGTTCACGACCGCGAACGAGTCAGCGCGGCGGCCTTCGCCGTCGGTTATGAAAGCGCCGCCCAGTTCAGCCGGGACTTCAAACGCTATTTCGGCGTCAACGCGGCCGATGCACGCCGCAGCGGACTCGCCGTGCCCGGATAGCATCATCCTTGAAGAGGGACACAACCGAGTAAAGCCGGAGGGCGTCGCTTAACGGTATAGCAATCGAGGGCGATCCAAGTAAAAGTGACGTCCGCTAGGCCGCCGTCAGCATGGCGTGACAAAGGCGCTCCACTTCCGCCCTGTCGAAGTTGCGGCAGGTGACGTCGAACATCGGTTGGTTTTCCTCTGTGTCGCAGGCCGCCGCCAGACGGTCCACATCGCCGCCGCTAAGGCCGTCGCCGGCCAAGCTGATCTCCAAACCGACCTCCCGCAGGAAGGCGTCATAGGCTTCGGGAAGGGCTGCGGCCAACGCCGCATCGTCGCGTCCCTGTCGTTCGATCCCGAAGGCTTCCGCCACAAGCGCGTGACGCTCCGGGGTTGCCGCGACATTGCCCGCCAGGGCCACGCGCAGCGAAAGGCCGACGGCGCGGCCGTGATGAACATGCCCCACCGTCCCCAAAGCGTGGCCCAAACCATGGGCAACCGCGCAGCCGTTCACCGCAATAGCGGCACCTGCCAGGCAGGCCGCTATCTGTATCTGGCCCCGCGCTTCCAGGTCGGCACCGTCCGCAACCGCCCGCGGCAACCAGCGCCGGACCAGCCCGATGGCGCGCATCGCCGCCGGATCGTTAAGGGGATGCGCCTTCCGGTTGGTCATCGATTCGATGGCGTGGACCAAGGCGTCTACCCCGGTCGCGGCGGTCAAAGAAGCCGGCAAGCTGACGGTGACCGCCGGGTCGAGAAGCGCCAGCTTCGGGAAAAGCTCCGGCCCCCAGGACCAGACCTTCGTGCCGTCGGCCAGCGAGAAAACCGAGACGGCGGTCATCTCCGCCCCAGTACCGGAGGTGGTCGGGATCGCGATGATCGGCAAACCATTCCCAGGAAAGGGCTTTGTGGTCAGCGCAAAGGCGGCCGATCCTTCATCTGTACCGACAATAGCCGCGGCAAGCTTGCCGGTATCCATGGCCGAGCCCCCGCCGAGCGCAATCACCGCGCTTGCGCTGAAGGCGCGCGCCGCCGCGGCGCAAGCATCGATATCGCCTTCCCGCGGATCGCTGACGACCTTGCTGAAAAGCGCCGTTTTATGGCCCGCTTCCTCCAAACCCTGACTAAGACGTTCCGCCAAACCGGCGCTGACGGCGAATGGGTCGGCGACCAGCAGGAAACGCTGCTGAGGGCCCAGCCTATCGGTGGCGAGCGCACCGAGGTCGCCCAGACGGCCAGCACCAAAAGCAACAGGAACGGATGAAGGTAGATCAAAGGGCTGCATCGGGAGGAACCTTTTCATGGCCGCCAGGCGGCTCGGATCGACAGCGCAACCGGCCTGGGCCGGTCGCCACGTTATTCGGCTGGTGACGCTAGCCGATCGGATTCCGTTCCGATACCATTTTTTGCCGCTAAGAGTGAGAGCGCTCAATTGCGCCCGGCTATGTCACGCCGCCACGGCTTCATGCCCCTGACACCGGAGACCGTCAAGACGGTCCGCCCGCATTCCTTTCAGGCGGAACGGAGCGTCCCGGCCGAAGTCCGGCAGCCGCGTTCCAACGCGGCCGATAAGAGCGATGGCCAAGCGCTGACCGCCGCTGCAGAATGGCCGGACCCGAGTTGAGAGAGGTCCCGCATGCCCGACGTTCCCCTGCCCTTCGACCGCGCCGAATATGCGGCCCGACTGAACAAGGTGCGCGCCGCCATGGAGGCGGCGGAAATCGAGGTTCTGTTCACCTGCGATCCGTCAAACATGGCCTGGCTGACGGGCTATGACGGCTGGTCCTTCTACGTTCACCAGGGCGTGCTGGTCGGCCCGGACGGCGACCCGGTCTTCTGGGGGCGCGGCATGGACGCCAACGGCGCGCTCAGAACCTGCTACATGCCGCCCGGCGACATCGTCGGTTATGCGGACGATCTGGTGATGTCGACCGCCGCGCATCCTATGCAGGATCTGGCCCGGCTGCTGCGCGACCGCGGCTGGGGAGAAATGCGCCTGGGCGTGGAGATGGAGAACTACTACTATTCCGCAAAGGCGCATGCGGTGCTGACCGCAGGGCATGGCGGCCAGTTGACCGACGCAACGGCCCTGATCAACTGGCAACGGGCGGTGAAAAGCGCGACGGAACTGACCTTCATGCGGCGGGCCGCCCGGATCGTCGGCGAGATGCACCGCTGCATCCGGGAGACAATGCGCCCGGGTCTGCGAAAGAACGCGTTGGTCGCGGAGATCAGGCCTACCGGCATCCTTGGGGCGGAGGATGACGACGGCCCCTTCGGCGGCGATTACCCGGCCATCGTTCCGCTGCTGCCGACGGGACTGGACGCGACGGCGGCGCATCTGACCTGGGACGACAAGCCCCTGCAATCGGACGCCGGGACATTCTTCGAGATCGCCGGCTGCTACCGCCGGTATCACGCGCCGCTCTGCCGCACGGTCTATCTGGGCGAACCGCCGCCGGCCATGCGGGCGGCGGAGGAAGCCGTTCTGGAGGGGATCGACAAAGGCATCGGCGCAGCACGCGCCGGTAATACGGCGGGCGACGTCGCGCGCGCGTTCTACGGCGTTCTGGAGAAGCGCGGCATCTCCCGCGAAGGACGCTGCGGCTATCCCATCGGGTTGAGCTATCCGCCGGATTGGGGGGAGCGGACCTTTTCCATCCGTCCAAGCGACGATACCGTGCTGCAGGCTGACATGACTTTCCATTTCATGCCGGGCCTGTGGATGGACAGTTGGGGTTTGGAAATTACGGAGACCCTGCGCGTGACCGCGGACGGACCGGCGGAATGTCTGGCCAACGTGCCACGCGGCCTGGTGATTTTGAATTAGGGAGCAATTGCATGACCGTCCCCGGCGACGCCGCGCGCGCGTCCAACATGTCCCTGGCGCTGCGCGCCTGGAACATAAGGCGCAAGGCGCTGTTGATGGGAGAAGTTCAGGGCCAGGGCTATATCGGACAGGCGTTGGGCATCGCCGATGTCCTGGCCGCCTCCTACTTTCACGCCCTGACCTATCGGGCGGACGACCCTGAATGGGAAGGCCGCGACCGCTTTCTTCTGTCAATCGGGCACTACGCCATCGCGCTCTATGCGGTCCTGATGGAAGCGGGCATTCTGCCGGAAGAGGAATATGAGACCTACGGCATGGACGACAGCCGTATGCCGATGTCGGGCATGGCGTCCTACACGCCTGGAATGGAGATCACTGGCGGGTCCCTGGGCCAGGGACTGGGTATCGCCGTCGGCATGGCCCTGGGCCTGAAGCGAAAAGCGAACCCCGCTTTTGTGTATAACCTGATGTCCGATGGCGAGCTTGGCGAAGGGTCTACTTGGGAAGCTGCGATGGCGGCGTCCCACCACAAACTCGACAACCTGATTTGCCTGGTGGATTTCAATAACCAGCAGGCCGACGGAAAATCCACGCAGATGATGAGCGCCGAGCCGCTGGAACAGAAATGGCTGGCCTTCGGCTGGCACTGTCAGCGGGTCGACGGCAACGACCTCAACGCCGTGACAGCCGCCCTGGATGCAGCGCGCGCCGATGCCGGGCGGAGGCCGCGCGCGATCGTGTTCGACACCAGAATGTGCAAGGGGGTTCCCTTCCTGGAAGAGCGGGAAATCACCCACTTCGTCAGGGTGGAGCCGGACGAGTGGGCGAAGGCCCTGACCGTGCTGGAAGAAGGAAAGCCGCAATGACGCTGGCATCGATGAAGCGAAAATACGAACCGCGCACAACGCCGCGCGGCAAGGACGGAAAGCCGCTGCGCACGTCCGCGATGATCGCTTCCCTGGCGGCTGAAGGGTATGAAACCGTCCAGGCGCCCTTCGGTCACGCCCTTGTGGCGGCGGCGGGGACGGATGATCGGATCGTCGGGCTGACGGCGGACCTTTCCAAATATACCGACCTGCATGTCTTCGCGCAGGCGATGCCCGACCGGTTCTATCAGATGGGGATGGCGGAACAGGCGATGATCTCCGCCGCGGCCGGACTGGCCCGCGAGGGATTCACGCCCTTCGCGACGACCTACGCGGTCTTCGCTTCCCGCCGGGCCTACGATTTCATCGCCATGGCCATCGCGGAGGAAAATCTGCCGGTCAAGATCGTCTGCGCGCTGCCCGGCCTGACGACGGGCTATGGCCCCAGCCATCAGGCGACTGAAGACCTGGCGATCTTTCGCGGCTTGCCCAACATGACGATCCTGGACCCCTGCGACGCGGACGACCTTGAAGGGATGGTGCCGCAGATCGCCGCCCATGACGGGCCGGTCTATGCCCGCCTGCTACGCGGACAGGTGCCCCGCGTCCTCAGCCGCCACAAGCCGGACTATCGCTTCCAACTGGGCAAGGCGCAGACGATCCGCGATGGCGGCGACGTCCTGGTGATCGCCACAGGATTCATGACCATGCGGGCGTTGGACGCGGCGGAGAAGCTGTCGGCGGACGGCATCGATGCCGCCGTCCTGCATGTGCCCACGGTCAAGCCACTGGATACGGAAACCATCCTCAGGGCGGTGCGCGCCACCGACCGGCTGGTTGTGACCGCCGAAAATCACTCGATTGTCGGCGGCCTGGGCGAGGCCGTCGCCCGCACCTTGCTGACGGCGGGAGCCGCACCGACTTTCAGAATGATCAGTCTGCCCGATGCGTTTCTTGAGGCCGGCGCCCTGCCCACATTGCATGACATGTACGGGCTTTCCGTCGAGAAGGTCGTGGACCAGATCAAAGGGTGGCTCTGACAGGGTGCGGCGTCGCCCAATCGAAAAACAGAAAACGAAAGGGAATTGGCGTGATGCGGCTTCTGGAAGGCAGGTTCGCCATCGTAACCGGTGGGGCGTCACCCCGGGGTTTGGGCAAGGCGGCGGCAAGCCTGTTCGCCGAACATGGCGCCCAGGTCGCCATATTTGATCTTGATGAGAATGCCGCACGGGCCGCCGCCGCGGATATCGGGCCGGACCATATCGGGATAGCGTGCGACGTGACCGACAAGGACGCCTGTGAAGCGGCGGTGGCCGGCGTGCTGGGACGGTGGCCGCGGATCGATATCCTGATGAACAATGCCGGCATCACCCAACCCTTGAAGATATCGGATATCGAGCCCGATGCGTATGACGCGGTGCTGGACGTGAATCTGCGCGGCACCCTTTACATGAGCCAGGCGGTCATCCCCGGCATGCGCCGGCAGAAGTCCGGCAGTATCGTCAACATGTCGTCGGTTTCTGCGCAGCGCGGCGGCGGCATCTTCGGCGGGCCGCACTATTCGGCGGCCAAGGCGGGTATTCTTGGATTGACCAAGGCCATGGCGCGGGAACTTGCGCCCGACAGGGTCAGGGTGAACGCGATCTGCCCGGGCTTCATCGCAACGGATATCACAAAGGGAAAGCTCACCCCGGAGATGCAGGACCGGATTCTCGCCGGCATTCCCATGGGACGGGTCGGCGAGGCGACCGACGTGGCCGGCTGCGCCCTCTTCCTTGCGTCCGACCTGTCTGCCTATTGCACGGGCACGGAAATCGACGTCAATGGCGGGTCGCTGATACATTGATGCAACACTGGGCCGAAACGCCGTTTTCACAAGCTGGCTTCCACCGTCAATTTTCCAGATAGGCCTCTATCCAGGGGCGACCCGGCCCGTGAACAACACCTTTCCAGGGGATTTCATCTTGGAAAGGTGCGATCCAACGATCTGATTTCATCGAACAGGTCCGCCATTTTGTCGTGCGTACCCTTTATTTCTATCCTTTCGTTGAAAGCGTAGATTTCGGTCTTCGAACTTCCTATCGGCAGGAAATCCATGAAAGCTGATTTGCCTCTGTTCGCGCCATTGCGGACGGTGAACGGAACGGCAAAACTAGGTGCACCCTCCGCATCGGTTGAGATCACGTAAACATCCTCCGGATTGGGTAAGCCGCCCCCCACGCCATCTGGGTACATCCCCGCAAGGCGCGTCTCGAATTCGAGGTACTCCCTAAGATCTTGGAAGATCATCGTCGCCACATCGTAACCGGGCAACCATTCGGCGACTTGCGCGCGGTTGCCGGTTTCGACAAAAAACAAGCACCCTTTCCGATCGAACTCGGGCAGCATCGCGCCCTTGGCCGCTTCGGATACTCTCACGGACTGCACCTTATAAGGTTGCGAAGGCAGTTGTTGTATAAAATCTATACCCAGCCGCCGGCCGGCTACTCTCAATGCCGGATCTTCGGGGTTGGGAATCCACCCCTCCTTCGCATAGAGAGACGAGCGGACCAAGTTACTCCATTCCCCCAACGTGCGTTGCCCGTCGTCCTGCGAAAGATAGTGCGCCGGCCCGGTTTTACGTAGAAACGCGATCATTTCCACGAAGAGCATGGGTGAGGAGCGCCAAGTCCCCCGGCGTCCTCTGTCAAGAATCTCCGCCCAATCCAGAATGCCGTCCTCTTCCGACGCCCGGATCAAGATTTCGCGATGGTTATCCGTATCGCGGAGGAATGTGCGAAATGCGCCCCAATTTTCCAGCGCGCCGGAAGAGACCAGAGCATCGATGGCTTGATCCTCCCGCCTGTCGGTTTCCACATCAGCCGGCACCGGTGGAACCTCTTCGACCCGCTTCGAACTTACCGGACCTTGCGGACCGTCCTGCTTCATACGGAATGTCTGTTCCGTATCGGCAATCCACTCTGCCGCCCGTTCGACCCAGCGGTCCGTCCGGCCCCGGCTACCTTTAACAAGATTAAGGCTCGCCCCGACGCCGGATTTAGTAATGCTCGCATAGAATGGCAGCAGCGCTTCCTTGATACCCCCGTCGTTCTCCTTTTGCCGGAGTTGAAGCGCGGTGGACGCGATCTTCATAGCGGACGCCGGCGCTTGCTTGCGCTTTGGGCCTTCTACATCGCGCGACCGCGAAAATGACTCCAGAAACGCGCCGACAAGGACCAGCCGCCCGAGGTTGTTCCGGTTATCGAAGATATGCGCGTTCACCTTCTCAACAGTATCGATGGCTTCTAAGAGCTCTCTAAATTCCTCCTCATCTTGCGAGGATGTATTTTCGCGAACCTCATTCCATTTCCGGGTTTCCTCCGGACTTAGTTTCTCAGTTTGAGCAATGCGATCCAACCACCGTCCGTACTCTGCCGCTTTCCCCTGTCTTTTGCTATCCTGCCATTTCTCAAGGACCTCCACCGCCCCGCCGATCTCGTCCGTTGACACGCCATGCGGCGTCAGACCGAGTCCCGAAAAGAAAGCCAGGTTTTCAATACCGTGAAGTTTAATGGGACTGTCCTGCATCGAACATCTCCAGTCGCGTTACGAACGGTTCGCTGTCAAGCTACGGGCGACGGCGATATACCCGTCCAATTCTTCAAGCAGCTTTCTCGGGTCGTGGGGCAGTTTGGGGGCCGGCCCATCGGCCTCAATCGGCGCTGAGATCTCCACAACACCTTCAGGTGAGGGCTGCGGCTCCTCTCCCCCCGCATCAGCACCTTCCTCCCAATCCGTCCCGGAGTAGATCCATTCATACTCACCGTCAGACTTCCACCTCAGCAGAGCTTCACGATCCTGATCGTTGAGCCTATCCCACAATTTCTGAACGACATCCTTGGCAACGCCCAAGTCGTTGGTAAGCGCGCGCAAACAGTCGATCGCAAACGACCCTTCGCTGGACATGGAATCGGCATCCCCGCGCTCTTCCTTCCCTGCTTCCAGTATTGTGAGTATCTTACTCGGCGCCGCGATGTATTCGGCTACTAACTCCATTTTTCGATGCAACCATTTAAGATCCTGACTCATCTCCAAAAAATTGGGACCGTAGAGGATGGCCGTTTCGCGCGATTCCTTGTCTATCCCGTCACGGTCGAGCATGTATGTGTAAAAGGCCTCTCTACTTGTATCGAGCGTGCTTTCCTTCTTTTCCCACGACCGAACCGGATAGTAGAGCGCGTCATAAGCTTGCTGCGTGAAATGGGGGCTGTTCTCCATACGCCGTTTGAGAGATCCATCGTTATTGATGGCGACCAGGACCGCCAACTGCATCAGAAGGTCCCGGCGATAGATATTCCACACATTGGGCGGTTCTTCGTTGCGGCGGCCCTGCCGAACAGGCGGCCAGATCCGGCCATCCTCACTGGCCAGCTCGTACAATGCCCGCTTGATACCAATCTGATGCATATGACCTCGGCGCATCGCCACAAGGATATAAGCGACTTGAATGCTTCTCAGATCTTGCGGTGCGTCCGCCGAGCGGTCTTCAGGTACGGTCACAACCTTTCGTAGATAGGAGAACGTCTGTTCGGGGAGGAAGGTAACGAAATGCCATTGCTGAAAATATGTAGATTCGCGATGCCTCTTCCCCTCTGCATCTGCGACGGTCAGATGTTCATAGTAATCGCGATCACAGAGAAAGATGTACATCCCGTTCTCGGACAACAGACGCTTAATATGACGAACCACCTGCGAAACCGCATCCTTCGTGTTGTCGAGTTTGTCCAATTCATCGATTATGAAGACTGGAAGAATGCCCGCGTCACGCAATCGCCCCAGCAGAACAGGTAAATCCCTTGATAAAGACGCAAGGTCGGTTTTGTGGCTGACTTGCTTGGAGCCTTCGAAGTTCCTTTCCAGTTTGGAACTGAAGAATGCGGATCCAAATGCATGCACAGTCAGCCCGGCAACGGCGGCAATACCGGCCGTGGTTGCGACGTCCACCGCGGAATTGGCGCCGAACTCGGCAACAGATGCACCGCCGGACAGGATTGCGGCCAAAAGCGCGAAGATCAGTTTGCCGTTGGGCTGAGGGCCGGTCGACGCGGACTTTTCTACAGTAAGATCAATCTTCGGGAACGCGCTGTCTTCTGCCCTTTGCCGTACGGCCTTGTCGTTCTTCTTGTCCGTGCTTTCCTGTGTGACCGTCGCGATGATTTTCTGGTACGCCTTTGCAGCCGTCGTCACCGCATTCAATTCCCTTGCGCCCTGGTCCGTAGGGCGTCTGTCCTTCTTGAACAGCAGACCGGAGTCAACCACACCCATACGACGCCAATAATCCCGGATGACACCGGCTTCCGGCGCCATATCCAACTCATTGGCCAGATGATAAATCAACTCCGGGTCGGGGCACCCCGTGGTTTGCGCCGCCTTCCGGACCAGATGACCGCATAGGCTTCGGTAAAGAGCCGTCATCAGATTCTGGAGAAAGAATGCCGGCGGCGGAACGTCCTGCTCTTTTTTTGACTCAGTGGAAGCGGATGCAGCAGCGTCATCTCCATTTTGCGCCTGATCGTCCTGCTGTGGGTCTTGGTCTTTCGCGGTTGACGGTTGAAAAAGCGTCGGCGCATCAATCAACACCGGCAGGAACTCGCGATAATGATTGAGTTCGGCATAGCCGCCGCTTTGGTTCTCGTCCCGCTGTTCCTCCAACCACCTTCCCGCTCGGTTCCGCGCGCGATCAAGGGTCGAATGAACCATGGTC
>JANQIT010000131.1 GCA_028282025.1 Hwanghaeella sp.
CGACACCGGCTTGCATGAGGAACCGCATCACGGTCTGAGAACCGGCACTATCCACCGGGAACACTATAGCATCGCGCCGAACGACCCGCTTTCGGCCCGGATGGAGGTGCACTGGACGCAAACGCTGTCGCGCGGAGACTGGTCGGTCCGCACGGAGACCTGTGGCGTCTGCACGGCAACGGAAGACAGCTTCCTGATTGAAGCCGCCGTGAAGACCTACCATGGCGACGATCTAATATTCGAAAAAGACTGGGAAAAAGCGATTCCGCGACGTTGTGTTTAAGCCCGAATTGGAAAACGGGCCTTTTCGCGACATGCATAAGCGCAGCCGCGTCGCAGATTACAAAATTTTGTAGCGTTCCACTGCATTTTCTCACAGATTTTGGCTGCACAGTTGGGTGCGGGTGGTGCAAGCTACCACCCACGTACTCGATTTGCGCCGCCCCTTCAGGGGGGCGGCCAAAACACAGGCCCGGTGGCACGGGTTGAGTTATAGAACAGGAATGGCTTTGGGAGAATTACGCCATGGAATCTGAAAAGAAATCGATGCTGGAACAGCTTTTCCGGTCCGGACAGATCGGACGCCGGCAGTTCATGCAGGGCGTGTCCGCCCTGGGCCTGTCCGCCGCCTTCGCCAGCAGCGTTGTGTCCAGCGTGGAAGCAGCCACACCGAACAAGGGCGGACATGGGCGCCTGGGACTGGGTCATGGGTCCACAACGGACTCGCTGGACCCCCAGACATTCGAAAACGGCTTCTCGCAAACAATGGGTTACGCCTTGCGCAACCATCTGACCGAAATCGACGAGACCGGGAAACTGGTCGGCGAATTGGCGGAAAGCTGGGAAGCGTCCGACGACGCCGTCGAGTGGGTGTTCAACCTGCGGCAGGGCGTTGAATTCCATAACGGCAAGACCATGGACGCCGACGATGTTGTCGCATCGCTGAACCATCACCGCGGCGACGATTCGAAATCGGCGGCGAAACCCATTGTCGATCCGATAGCGGACATCAAGACGGACGGCAAAAACCGTGTCGTCTTCACGCTGAAGGGCGGCAACGCCGACTTCCCCTACCTGGTCAGCGACTATCACCTGGCGATCATGCCTTCCAAAGACGGTAGCGTGGATTGGCAGTCGGGCGCCGGCACCGGCGGCTATATCCTGGAGTCCTACGAGCCGGGCATCCGCTTCACCGCCAAACGGAACCCGAACTACTGGAAGGACGGGAAGGCCCACTTCGACAGTGTCGAGATGCTCACCATCGGCGATTTGAACGCCAAGCAGAACGCGCTGACGACGGGCGAGATCGACTGGATGGACCGGCCCGACCTGAAGACGGTTAATCTGATCAAGCGCAACCCGGAACTCGTTGTCGAACAAGCGACGGGCACCCAGCACTATACATTCCCGATGCGGACAGACACCAAACCGTTCGACGACAACAACGTCCGGATGGCGATCAAGCACGGGGTCGACCGCGAAGTCTTGGTCAAGACGATCCTCAAAGGCTATGGCGCCGTCGGTAACGATCACCCGATCGCCCCGTCCAATCCCTTCTACGCGGCGGATCTGGAACAGCGGACCTACGATCCGGACAAATCCAAATTCTACCTCAAGCAAGCCGGCCTAAGCAGCCTTAGCGTCGATCTGAGCGCTGCAGACGCCGCCTTCTCTGACGCGGTCAATGCCGCCGTGCTGTACAAGGAGCAGGCCGCCAAGGGCGGCATTGAGATAAACGTCGTACGCGAACCGAACGACGGTTACTGGTCGAACGTCTGGATGCAGAAAGCCTGGTGCGCATGCTACTGGGGCGGCCGTCCGACGGAAGACTGGATGTTCTCCACCGCCTATGCCGCGGGCGCGAACTGGAACGATACATTCTGGAAGAACGAGCGCTTCAACCAGTTGCTGCTGGAAGCCAGATCGGAACTGGACAGCAGCAAGCGCCGGGACATGTACGGCGAAATGCAGCGCCTGGTGAGGGACGACGGCGGCGTCGTCGTGCCGATGTTCTCCAGCTATGTCTGGGTCCGCAACAAGCGCGTCACCCACAGCGAAAACATCGCGTCCAACTGGGACATTGATGGGAACAAATCGCTGGAACGCTGGTGGTTCGCATGATGAACCGCCGCCTCTGACGGACGGAAACAGGCGGGGCCCCGGCGTTTGCGCTGGGGCCCTTTCTTCATCGGGCACATCAGCGTCCTTAAATAGGTCTTCCCCTCTCCACCGTTTTACTGTTTCATATCAATAATTAGGCCGGTGCCATCAAAGAACGAAATACGCATCAAGGCCGGAACAGGGGACACAAGAAGGGGGATTTGCCGCGCACAAGCCAGCACACGGCTTCCGACGGCGACGAGACAGTCAATGCATGCAATCCTTAAGATGACCGCACAGCGGTTGGGCCTTGGGCTCATCACACTGGTGGTTGTGTCGGCGATTATCTTTTTCGCCGTCGAACTGCTTCCAGGCGATCTGGCACAGGAAATTCTCGGTCAGTCCGCTACCGAGGAAACCGTCGCCGCCTTCCGTAAAGAACTGGGTTTGGACCGTCCGGCCTATGTCCGCTACTTCGAATGGCTGGGCAATGTCGCCGTTGGCGATTTGGGCAAGTCCCTGGCCAACCAGCGGGAGATTTCGGAACTTCTGGGCGTCCGGCTGTATAACACGCTGTTCCTGGCCGCCATTGCGGCGGTAATGTCCGTGCCGCTCTCCATCACTTTGGGATTGCTGGCGGCGTTGTACCGGAACAGCCTGTACGACCGCCTGGTGAACATCTTCACCCTGTCGACGATTTCCACGCCGGAATTCTTCGTGGCCTATATCCTGGTTCTGTGGCTGGCGGTGAACAACGCGATCTTCCCCAGCATATCGAATATCGGGCCGGAACTGACATTCTGGGAGCATGTCTATCGATCTCTGCTTCCGGCGATCACGCTGACCCTTGTCGTCACCGCGCACATGATGCGGATGACCAGGGCCGCGATCATAAACCTGCTGGCCAGCCCCTATATCGAAATGGCGACACTGAAGGGCGTCCCGCGGCGCGACATCATCGTCAAGCATGCGCTGCCCAACGCGCTGGCCCCGATCATCAACGTGGTGGTTTTGAACCTGGCCTATCTTGTCGTGGGCGTGGTGGTGGTCGAGGTGGTGTTCGTCTATCCGGGTCTGGGCCAGTTGCTGGTCGACAGCGTTTCCAAACGCGACTTCCCGGTGGTGCAGGCCTGTAGCCTGGCCTTCGCGGTGACGTACATTCTGCTCAATCTGACGGCCGATATTCTGTCAATCGTCAGCAACCCGCGTTTGCTGCATCCGCGATAGGGGCCTGACGATGAACGATACAATCAAACTGCTTAAGAAAGCCCCACCGACCGCCATTTTCGGCATGGTCACCATCGCGATCTATATTTTCGTGGCGACCTTCGCGCCGATCGTGGCCCCCTATGGGGAGACCGAAATCGTCGGACCGGAATTCGAACCCTGGACGGAAGAGTTCATCCTGGGCACGGACAATCTGGGCCGCGATATGTTCAGCCGCATCGTCTACGGCGCGCGGAATACGGTCGGCATCGCCTTGCTGACCACCGCGGTCGCCTTCCTGATCGGCTCCTTCTTCGGTCTGCTCGCCGCCACCCTGGGCGGCTGGGTCGATCAGTTGCTGGGCCGGATCGTCGATGTGATGATGGCCATCCCGACCCTGATCTTCGGCCTGTTGCTGCTGACGATTTTCGGCACGTCCGTCGTGAACCTGGTCCTGGTGATCGGGGTACTTTATTCGACATCTGTCTTCAGGCTGGCGCGCGCCGTCTCCATGAACGTGGTGGTGCTGGATTTTGTGGAGGTCGCCAAGCTGCGCGGCGAGGGACTGCTCTATATCATCCGGCACGAAATCCTGCCGAATATCATGCCGCCGCTGGTGGCGGAGTTCGGCCTGCGCTTCTGCTTCGTCTTCCTGTTCATCAGCGCGCTTTCCTTCCTGGGCCTGGGCCTGCAGCCGCCGACCGCGGACTGGGGCAGCATGGTGAAGGACAACGCCACGCTGATCACCTTCGGGGACATCACCCCGCTGCTGCCCGCCGGCGCCATTGCGCTGCTGACGGTGGCGGTGAACTTTGTCGTCGACTGGTTCCTGCATCTGACCAGCGGCTTGAAGGACTAGAATCATGGCCGATACATCAAGCACGCAACGCGGTGAAAAGGGCGACGTCCTTCTGGAAATGAAGGGCCTGAAGATCGCCGCCAAGGTTGAAGAAGAAGAGATCGAAATCGTCCACGGCGTCGATGTGACGCTGAGGCGGGGAGAGGTTCTGGGCCTGATTGGCGAATCCGGGGCCGGTAAATCGACTATCGGTCTCGCGTCCATGGCCTATACCAGGGGCGGCTGCTGGATTAGCGGCGGAACCGTCAATTTCGACGGCATCGATATGCTGTCGGTCTCGGAAGAGCAGAGGCGGGAGTTGCGCGGCAAGCGGATCGCCTATGTCGCGCAGAGCGCGGCGGCGAACTTCAACCCGGCCCACCGGCTGATCGACCAGTTCACCGAGTCGCCCGTCCTGCACGGCTATTCGAACAGGTCGGCGGCGGAGGAAGACGCCAAGCAACTTTTCGAGCGTCTGCGCCTGCCGAATTCGGACACCATCGGCTATCGCTATCCGCACCAGGTCTCCGGCGGTCAGTTGCAGCGCGCCATGACGGCGATGGCCATGTCCTGCCGTCCGGACCTTATCGTGTTCGACGAACCGACGACGGCGCTGGACGTGACGACCCAGATCGAGGTGCTGGCGGCGATCCGCGACATTGTGGACCAGTTCAACACCGCCGCGATCTACGTTACCCACGACCTTGCCGTGGTGGCGCAGATGGCCGACCGGATCATGGTTTTGCGCCACGGCAATCTGGTGGAAGAAGGCGACACGCGGGAAATGCTGGCCAATCCGAAACAGGATTACACCCGCCAGCTTCTCGCCGTGCGGACCTTCAAGAAGGAGAATGCCGTCGAGTCGAAGCCTGAAACGCCGCTGCTGCGGGTCAACAATGTCAGCGCCTCTTACGGCACGACACCCGTCCTGTTCGGCGTCAGTTTCGATGTGCACAAGGGCCAGACCGTCGCCGTGGTGGGGGAATCGGGCAGCGGGAAAAGCACGACCGCACGCGTCATCACCGGCCTGCTGCCGCCGACCGACGGCACCGTCGAATTCAACGGCAAGGCCCTGCCGGCGGACTTCCGCAAACGCTCCAAGAGCGAACTGCGCGAAGCGCAGATGATCTACCAGATGGCGGATACGGCGCTGAACCCGCGGCAGCGCATTCGCGAAATCATCGGCCGCCCGCTGGCCTTCTATCTGGGGATGAGCGGCAAGCAACGGGAAGACAGGACCCGCGAGCTGCTGAGCATGATCGAGATGGACCCGGATGAGTATATCGACCGGTTCCCGACGGAGCTGTCAGGCGGTCAGAAGCAACGTATCTGCATCGCCCGGGCGTTGGCCGCCGAACCCGAACTGATCATCTGCGACGAGGTGACCTCCGCACTCGATCAGCTTGTCGCCGAGGAAATTCTGAAACTTCTCGACAGGCTGCAGAAGGAATTGAATCTGGCCTATATGTTCATCACCCACGATCTGGCGACGGTGCGCGCCATCGCCGACGAGGTGGTGGTGATGCTGCGGGGCAAGGTGGACGACATGGGGCCGAAGGACGAAATGTTCAAACCCCCGCACACGGATTACACGGACCTGCTGCTTTCCTCCGTTCCGGAAATGGATCCGGACTGGCTGGACAACCTGCTGGAGGAACGCAAGAAGATGGCCGAGGAAGGCCGTGTGCTGAAGGCCGCCGATAACTAAAGCGGCCGCCCGGAGGCGCTGGGGCGCGTCCCCCCGGTACGGTCGGCGAGAGTGACACGCTCTTGCCCGTCAGCAAGAATATCTATCTTGAAACAGGTCGCCTTTCGCGGCCTGTTTTTTGTTATAGTCCCAAGTCGTTTGTTGTTGGCTTGGCTCCCATCCCAGGGGAATTCCATTGAGTTGGCAAAAGCCGTCCATTTTCGTTGTCGGGGCCGTGGTCCTGAGTGCGATCCTGCTGCAAGCGGGGAACGGCCTTCTGATCACCTTGATCCCCCTTCGCATGGCGCAAGGCGGTCTGCCCACCACGGATGTCGGTCTGGTCGCAACGGGATACGGGATCGGCTTTCTGATCGGGTGCCTGTTCGCCACCAAGCTGGTGCGCCGCGTGGGCCACATCCGCGCCTTCGCGGCGCTTGCCGCGGTGATGGCGTCGGGCACCCTGGCCCTACACATCACCGGCGACCTGGCGGTCTGGATCCTGGTGCGCGGCGCCACCGGGTTCTGTCTGGCCGGTTTGACCACGGTAATCGAAAGCTGGATCAACGAACGCACCCCGCAATCGAGCCGGGGCAGCGTGCTGTCGATGTACCTGCTCTCCACCAAGCTTGCGATGGGCGGCGGGCCGCTGATCCTGGGCTATGGCGATATCATGGGACCGGGCTTCCTGATGCTGATCAGCGCCTTCTGCTCGCTGTCGCTGGTGCCGCTGACCCTGACGCGCGGGCCCAGCCCGTCGCTGCCCTCGACCCAACGATTGACGGTGCCGCAGCTCTACGGCATCGCACCGGCCGCCGTGGTCGGGTGCGTCGCGGTCGGCCTGACCAACGGCGCGGTGATCGGTCTGACGCCGGCCTATGCCGCCTCGGTCGAGCTTAGCGCGACAACCATCGCCCTGATGATGGCGGGGTTGCAGGTGGGCGGCCTCGCTTTTCAATGGCCGCTCGGCTGGCTGTCGGACCATATCGACCGGCGGCGGGTGATCGCGATTACGGCCACTGCCGTGGCGCTGACGTCGCTGGCGATTTCCTTCCTGACCGACGCGCCCGCCATGGTGTACATTGCGCTGTTCGGCGTTTGGGGCGGCCTGTCACTGTCGGTTTACGCAGTCTGTCTGGCGCATGCGGCGGATCGCGCGCCGAGGAACCTGATGGTGGCGATGAGTTCCTCGCTGTTGCTCGCCTGGGCGTCCGGCGCGGTCGTCGGACCGGCGCTCGCCAGTTACGTCATGGAGCGGATCGGCACGCAAGGCCTGTTCTACTACGCCACCGCGACGATGACCGCACTCGCCCTTTTCGTTCTTGTCCGCACATTGTTGCGCACCGAACATCCGGGCGCGGAGAAGGAAATCTTCGTCAGCCTGCCAGCCTCCAGCCCGCTGATCTCGCACCTGGATCCGCGTATCTCAGACGACATGGCGCAATCGACGGCGGAAGGTTTGGGAGAAGGCGAAGACGCCACGAAAACCGACGAGACGGACGCGGCGCTGTAAGGTCCGGGCTATCGGTACTCGACTGTATTCCAGACGATTTTGCGCGACCGCCAGTGATCGTCGATGGTTTGTACGAAATCGGCACGTACGACTTTGGCGCGCCGGTCAAGCTCCCGTCCTTCTTCCCGGCGCAGCACAACGCCTTCCAGCGGCGCGTCCGTGAAGCAGCTTTTGCTTTCCGTAACCAGAGAGATCACCTCCTCCAGTGTGAATAAGCCACGTGCGATCTCCGGGACCACCGGCAGGCGTGCATGAGAGGCCAGCAGGTTGCGGTCCGCGACCGTCCAGAACGATCCGGCTTGCCGATCATAGATATCGAAAGCCAGAAAAAGACCCGGCAAGCTGTCATACGCGATGGAATGCGATGCAGCGCACCACTCCCCAAACAGAATGCAATGATCCTCTAGCGTATCGAGAATCCCGTGCCTATGCACCTGGAGCCAAGCATCTAACTTCGCATACTGTCCGTCGAACGGTTGTGGAACGTACTGACCACGGTTTTGGATGCGAATCTCCCCCTCCACAATGGAAAGTCCAATGTTTGCGCCGTCCAGCTTCTCTTCGATGATGACCGGGCCATCCAAAAAGGCCGCAGTAGCGGCTGCGGCGAGGACCTTGTCCTCTCGCGGCGCGCCGTCCGCCAGCCAGGTCAGATGGGACGTGTGGGGGAACTTAAAAAATTCGGACATGGCCCTGTTCCGCTATGGGTAGGTGTATTGGGCGGCCTACACCATATACGGAAACGAAAAAAGGCCCCGCTGCCGAGAGCGAGGCCTTTCCAAGAACTTGCCTGTATCTGTTAGCGTCGCTTAACGCGAATAGAATTCGATGACCAGGTTCGGTTCCATCTGGGTCGGATAGGGAACGTCTTCCAGTTTCGGCGTGCGGTTGATGCCGCAGGCCAGTTTGTTGTGGTCGGCGTCGATGTAATCCGGCACGTCACGCTCGGTGGAGGAAATCGCTTCCAGCACCAGGCCCATGTTGCGGCTCTTGTCGCGGACGGAAACCACATCGCCTTCCTTGACGTTGAAGGAGGGAATGTTCACGCGCTTGCCGTTCACCTGGACATGGCCGTGGTTGATGAACTGGCGCGCAGCGAACACGGTCGGCACGAACTTGGCGCGGTAGATGACCGCGTCCAGGCGGTGCTCCAGCAGGCCGACCAGATTTTCACCGGTATCGCCCTTGCGGCGGGACGCTTCGGCGAAATAGCGGCGGAACTGCTTCTCGCCGATATTGCCGTAATAGCCCTTCAGCTTCTGCTTCGCCATCAACTGGGTGCCGAAGTCGGACGGCTTGCGGCGGCGCTGGCCGTGCTGGCCGGGGCCGTATTCGCGGTTGTTGAAGGGGCTTTTCGGACGGCCCCACAGGTTTACACCCAGGCGGCGGTCAATCTTGTACTTGGCGGAAATCCGCTTACTCATGGTCTTTATCCCGTCTTATCAGTCGGTTGGTGTTTTTATCCCGGTAGTCCGACCCCTCTCAGGTTCAATCCAATCGGATGTCCTGGAGGGCGGCGGGCGTAATCGACAGGCGATCAGCCGCATTCCCGGAAAGCGGCGGCACTATAGGGATCGGCGTGGTTTTGTCAAATGGCGCTTTCCGCGCCCCGCGGGGCCGTCGCCCGCTATTCGGAATTGGCCCCCGCCCTCTTCAGCGCCTCGGTGATGCCGTGGAGGGTGCGGACTTCCTGTTCGGTCAGGTTGGCGCGCTGGAAGAGGTTGCGGATGTTGCGCAGCATGATCGGGCGCATGTCGGGGGACTTGAAGAATCCGCCCTGGTCCAGCGCCGCCTCCAACCGGGTCAGATAATTGAGCAGATGCTCCTTGCTCGCCGCCTCCGTATTGCCGCTCTCCAGCCGTTCTTGCGGCGCGTCGATCCGGTTCTGATACCATTCGTAGGAGACCAGCAGGACCGCCTGCGCCAGGTTCAGCGACTTGAAGGAGGGGTTCAGCGGCGCTTCGATGATGGTGTCGGCAAGCGTCAGGTCGTCGTTGTTGAGGCCCGCGCGCTCACCGCCGAAAAGGACGCCATAGCGGTGGCCTTCCTTGTGCACCTCCAGAAACTCCGTTCCGGCCGCCCGGGGCGTCAGCACTCGGCCCACCATGCCGCGGGGACGCGCCGTCGTCGCATAGACGCGCTGCAGGTCGGCCACTGCCTCGGCGGTCGTGTCATACGCCTTGGCGCCCTCGATCACGATATCCGCACCCGACGCCGCGGCCACAGC
>JANQIT010000143.1 GCA_028282025.1 Hwanghaeella sp.
CGGCGCGCTGATTCAGGAGGCCGGTTCGGTCCTGTTCGTCGGCGGACGGGCGGAGGGACCGGAGGAGCTGGTCCGCTGGAGTCCTGGGGATAGCCGATGGGAGGTCTTGCGCAAATCGTCGGATACCGTGTTCTCCGCGAAGGATGTTTCGGCCGCCCGCCCGATTTCGTTCGAGACGCCCGATGGCCGGCAGGCGCACGCCTACTACTACCCGCCCGCCAACAGCCGTTTTGCGGGGCCGGACGGCGAAAGGCCGCCGTTGATCGTCAAAGGTCATGGCGGGCCGACCGGTCAGGCGACGAACGCGCTGGCCTGGAAGATTCAATTCTGGACCAGCCGTGGCTTTGCGGTCGTCGATGTGAATTACAGCGGCAGCACAGGTTTCGGCCGCGCCTATCGCGACCGTCTCCACAAACAGTGGGGAAACGCGGATGTAGAGGATTGCGTCCAGGCGGCCTTGTACCTGGCGGAACAGGGGTTGGTCGACCGAGACAGGATGGCGATCTCCGGCGGTAGCGCCGGGGGTTACACGGTTCTGTGTGCGCTCACCTTCAGGGATGTCTTTAAGGCGGGCGCCAGCTCCTATGGGATCGGGGATCTCGAAGCCCTGGCCCGCGATACGCACAAATTCGAAAGCCGCTATATGGATTGGCTGGTGGGCGAATGGCCCGCTGAAGCGGGGCTCTACCGCGCGCGCTCGCCGATCCACCACACTGAGCGTCTGAGCTGTCCGGTGATCTTCCTGCAGGGGGCGGACGACAAGGTCGTGCCGCCGAACCAGGCGGAAGCGATGGTTGCCGCGTTGGAGGCGAAAGGGCTGCCCGTCGCCTACCGGCTGTTCCAGGGGGAGGGGCACGGGTTTCGGAAAGCGGAGAATGTGCGCGCTGCGCTTGAGGCCGAACTTTCCTTCTACGGTCAGGTCTTCGGTTTCGAACCGGCGGGCGGGATTGAAAAGGTGAAGATCGAAAATCTGTGACGCGTCCGCTTCCCTTGCAGTAATCTGGCCGAAAGGCGTTCTACAATAGTGAGGTGACATCATGATATCGGTTGGCGACCGGGAGGCATTTCAACGCGACGGCGCCGTCGCGCTGCGCGGCCTGTTGAGTGCGGATTGGATCGCGCGGCTGCGCGCGGGGGTCGAGGAAAACATCGCCCATCCAGGCCCCATGGCCTCCACTTACACCGATGAGGGGAAGACGGGGCGCTACTTCGGCGACTATTGCAACTGGCAAGGCAATCCCGCCTATCGGGACGCCTTCTTCGACAGCCCCATCGCCGCCGCGGCCGCGTCATTGATGGGCAGCGGGCGAACCTATCTGTTTCACGAGCATGTTCTGGTGAAAGAGCCGGGCACCCAGGAATACACCCCCTGGCACCAGGATCAGCCCTATTATGTCGTGCAGGGCGAACAGGTGATCAGCATGTGGGCGCCGTTGGATCCGGTCAAAAAGTCGGTCTGTCCGCATTTCCTGGCCGGATCGCATCTGGATGGCACTCTTTACAGGCCGCGCCTGTTCAAGGACGGGGCCGACTATGCCTACGACTACTCCAAGGGCGAATTCGCGCCGGTCCCCGATATCGACAGCGGCGAAAACGGCGGCAAGCGTGTAATTTCCTGGGATCTGGAACCGGGCGATGTGATCGCCTTTCATTTCCGCACGCTTCACAACGCGCCGGCGAACGAGCAAGCTTCGCGCCGCCGGGCGATATCCTTCCGTATGTTCGGAGAAGATGCGCGTTATGCCGAACGGCCCGGCAGACCGTCGCCGCCCTATCCCGAGATGGGTCTTTCATTGAAGACCGGCGACACGCTGCCGAACGACTGGTTCCCGGAGATCTGGGCGCGTCCCTGAGACTGGAATTGAGTAAGGATTACCGATGCAGTTCTATGATTATTTCCGTTCTTCGGCGGCCTACCGCTGCCGGATCGCGATCAACCTGAAGGGCCTGAATCCGGAGCGGACCTTCGTGAATCTGCGGACCGGAGAGGTGCGCAGCGACTGGTATACGAAGATCAATCCCCAACAACTCGTCCCCAGCCTGGCGCTGAACGGGGATGTCCTGACGCAATCCATGGCGATTATCGAGTATTTGGACGAGGAATATCCGGACCCGCCCTTACTGCCGCGGGACGCGTTGGAGCGGGCGCGCGTGCGGGCGCTGGCGCAGTCCATCGCCTGCGACATCCATCCGCTGAACAACCTTCGGGTTCTCAATTACCTGACGGGGGATATGGGACTGTCGGCTGAAAAGAAGTTGGAATGGTATCATCATTGGATCGAGGTCGGGTTCACGGCGCTGGAGGCGCAATTAGCCGGCGATCCGCGCACCGGCGTCTACTGTCACGGCGACACGGTCGGGCTTGCGGACATTTGTCTTGCGCCCCAGGTTTTCAACGCACGCCGGTTCGAGGTGGATGTCAGCCGCTACCCGACCATCGCCAGGATCGATGCGGCGATCAATACGCTCGACGCCTTTGCCGACGCGCAGCCCGGCAACCAGCCCGACGCGGCCTGACCGCACCGAAAGAAGGGATTACCGAATGAGCGACGCGGCCGTCGTATCCGCCGCCCTGTTGATCGTGGGCAACGAGATCCTGAGTGGCAGGACACACGACAAGAATATCCCCTATATCGCGGAAAAGCTGGGGGAGGCGGGCATACGGCTGCGCGAGGTCCGCGTGGTGCCCGATGTCGAGGGAGAGATCGTCGATGCGGTCAACGCCTTGCGGGGCCGCTACACCTACCTGTTCACGACCGGCGGGATCGGACCGACCCATGACGACATTACCGCCGAGTGCATCGCGAAAGCGTTCGGACGGCCGCTGACCCGGCATCCGGAGGCGTTCCGCCGGTTGGTCCGGCATTACGAAAACTCCGATCTGGAGTTCAACGAGATGCGTCAACGCATGGCCAACACCCCGGAAGGGGCGGACCTGATCGACAACCCGATTTCCATCGCGCCGGGTTTTGTGGTGGAGAATGTCTTTGTCATGGCCGGCGTGCCGAAGATCATGCAGGCCATGCTGCAGAATGCCATACCCACGCTGACCGGCGGCGCGGTGATGCTGTCCCGCACGCTGATCAGCGACTTGGGCGAGGGAACGGTGGCCGCCGGATTGCAGGCGGTCCAGGATCGCTTCCCGGATATCGATATCGGATCCTATCCGAATTTCACCGGCAGCGGGTTCAGGAATGCGCTGGTGCTGCGCGGTACCGACCCGGACGGATTGGAAGAGGCGGTGCAGGCGGTTTCCGCGCTGATCGTGTCTTTGGGCGGAAAGCCAATCGATGGTGACACGCCCTAGATCCGTTCGCAGACCAAAATCTGCTCCGCCCCGTGGGCAGGGGCGCCGCCCAGAAAGTCGCCGAATTCGGCCGTCACGCGGAAGCCCGCCAGGGCCAGTAAATGCTTCAGTTCCTGCCGGTAGGTCCAGCGCACGGTCAGGGTCAGCCGCTGTTTCGCCGTCACGCCGCCCGCGCCATCGAAAGCCCGATAGAGCCAGTGATTGGTTATGATCTGGTCGAACGGGTCGATGGCCAATCCGTCCAGCTTCGCGTCGATCTTGCCACCCGTCCAGAAATCCACGCCGTTGCGTTCTTCCCGAGGCGGATGCCTGAGCGAGGACAGATCGTCCAGTTTCGGGTCGAAAAGGTGCAGGATCAGGCGGCCGTCTTCCGCCAGATGCCGTTTGGCGCAGGTCAGCGCCGCCATCTGATCGTCCGGCGTCAGCAAGGCGTGGAAGGTGCGGAACGGGGCGATGATCAGAGGAAAAACCTCTCCCAAATCGAAATCGCGCATGTCCGCCTTGAGTAGAACCGGCGGCTTCGCAGCGGGGAGCATATGGCGGGTTTTTTCCCGGGCGATGCCGAGCAGGTCTTCCGACAGATCCAGACCCGTCACCTCGCACCCGGCCGCGGCCAGGGTAAGCGCAACCCTGGCGGTTCCAACGCCGAGTTCCAGGACACGGCCGCCCTGCCGCGCCGCCCATCCGGCGTAAAAGGCGGCATCCCCCGCGACGCAGGGCGTGTGATCGCCGTGCAAACTGTCATAGGCGCGGATATGGAGACTTCCGGTATCGTAAAAGGCACTGGGCACGCGCATTCCCCGAACTATGTTGGCGGCTGGACGGCACGGCGGGAACCCGTATCCTCCCCACCGACGCCGTTGTCCGGCAGAACATATCAATAAGCCATAAAGGGGGAAGCATGACCATGCCATCGCTGACCATTCGGTCTGTCACCGTCCGGCCGGTTCTGGTGCCGCTGAAGCGGCCGATAGCGGCAAAGGTCGGTGCGTTTACCGACTGGCCGCTTGTCCTGATCGATCTGGAGACGGAGGAAGGGGTGACCGGCTCCGCCTATCTGGAACCCTATGTCGCCAAGAGCATGCGCTATCTGAAGCCGGCGATTGAGGATCTGGTGGAGATGCAGAAGGGACGGCCCGTCGCGCCCGCGGACATGTTCGCCGCCGGAATCGGCAGCCTGCATCTGGTCGGCCGCGGCGGCATGTCGATGATCGCCGTCGCCGGATTGGACATGGCCGCCTGGGATGCGTTAGCCAAGGCCGCTGGCCTGCCCTTGGCGCGCCTGCTGGGGGCGGAGTTGAGGCCGGTGCGCGCCTATAACAGCAACGCGCTTTGGCCGGTCTCTCCGTTGGAGCGGGTCGGTGAGGAAGCGGCCGAACTGGCGGCGGAAGGCGATTTCAAGGGGCTGAAACTGCGCCTTGGCCGGGAATTCGCCCAGGATGACATCGACGCCATCGCCGCCTGCCGGGAGGCGACGAGCCCGCATATTCACCTGATGGTGGATTTCAACCAGGGACTATCCAGGGCAGAGGCGCTGGAACGCTGCCACGCCCTGGACGACCAGGGACTGACCTGGTTCGAAGAGCCGATTGTCTATGACGATTATGCAGGCTTCGCGCAATTGCGGCGGGAATTGAAGACGCCGCTTCAGATCGGCGAAAACCTCTATGGGCCGCGGGAGCTTCTGCAGGCGGTGGAAGCCCGCGCCGCCGACTATTTGATGCCGGACCTGATGCGGATAGGCGGGGTTACGGGGTGGATGCGGTCGGCGGCGATCTGCGGCGCGGCGAATATTCCGATGTCTACCCATCTCTATCCGGAGTTTTCCGCCCATCTGATGTGCGCCACGGAATCCGCGCACTGGCTGGAGTGGCAGGACTGGGCCGACCCGATCTTGCAACAGCCCTTTGACGTGAAGGGCGGCGATTTGATCGTGCCGGACCGCCCTGGCGCTGGGATCGATTGGGATGAGGCGGCAGTCGAGAGGTATCTTTGGCGGGGCTAGACGATGCCCCGCCGCTGTTTCCGTCGGCGCGTTTCTAAAGTTCGAACAGCATCATCACGATGGCGATGGTGATCGCGACGGCCAAAAGCGTAGGGGCCATCATCCCTAGCCGGCTGACCTTGCGCCGATGGAACATCATTATCGCCCCGCCGAACAGGACGATAAGGGCGAAACTCCACAAAATCCGTTCTGTATCGTCCAAGGGTAGCCCCAAAGTTAAAAGCTGTTGCCGAATGGTCGAAAAAAGACCGGGCCGCTCCGAATTTTGCCTCAAGGTTGCCGTATTTGTCTCGTAGACTTTGCTGGTGAGTCGGGGTCTAACAACGGCGGGTAAAACACCACAATGTCGCCGAGAGTGTTGGTAGAGGAGTATCGTACGTGGCTTTGAAACGTCGAAAGCTGCGGGGAAGAGGAAAGTCGATCCGGCTGGACAAGGGGGACACGCTCGGCGGAACGGCGTCTTTACTGCTGCTGGATCAGATCGGCGGTGGAACCGGCGGCGGCGGGACGATCGGCCGGCGTCGAAGCAGCCCGGTGGGACGCGCCATGCGCGGCTTGGCGACGTGGTCGGTCATACTCCTTACCGCTGCCGCCTTGGTGGTTCTTGGTTGGGACTGGCTGGAAGACGGGGTCAAGGCAGTGTCGGCCTTTCTGTAGCCTGCAAGACGGCGCGCGGCCTCCGTTGGTGTCGAAATTGTTACCGCAGCCAGGGTGCCTCAATCCCTCAATGACGCCTATGTTTGGCGGGTTCACGTTAGGAATGCAGTAAAGGCACTTCGGGTATGGGAATTATATCCTATCAATTCGAACGGTTTATGGCGGCCGCGGCGTCGGTGTATCTACGCCTGATGGGCGCGCCGTTGCGCCGCCTGGCGGAAAATGAAGCGTCGTTTCTGGATAAGCTTGTCTATGGAGTAACCTTGGCCGTGCTTGCCGGGATACTGCTGTTTTTCACGGCTGTGGTGGAATCCGTGCTGGACTCCTATCTGAGAGTTTTCGCACTTGTCTGGGTAGCGGGCGTTTTCTTCTTTTTGGCCGGGATTGACTTGCGCGCCCGGCGGATGTTCTCTCAATAAATCGATTTCAGTTCGCACATCGCGCAGCACGGGTTCCGGTGTTCCGGCCCGGTTGAAGCGTGTCTATAGCGCCTTTATGTCTCACCGGAGTATATTTCGCACATGATGACGAAACGCACCCTGCTTGGATCCACATGGCTTGCGGGATTCGCCGCGATTGCCGCCGGGCCCGCGCTTGGCGGGCAAGCACCGGAAGTGGTTTTCGCCGGCAATCTCTCCTACGAATATATCTTCTTCGACAATGACATACGCAACGTGAACGGAACGGACGGCCACGTTCTGACCGCGAACGAGCAGCAGTCCGAACTGGTTTGGGATGCGCGCGGCGTTGCCGACAACGGCCTGGAATACGGTGCTAACATCCAGTGGCGGGCGTTCGGCGTGGACGCCGCCGCCGGCGCTTTCGATGAGGCCTGGATCGATTTCCGGGGCGATTTCGGGCGGATTTACATCGGCGCGGAAGATGGTGTGACGGACCTGTGGGTTCCGTCCGCCAAGGACGTTCAGGTCGGCGCCTGGGGCACCGACGGCAACGGGGCGAACCGGGCGCAGACGGCGATTGCCGGGGCGAACGCCAAGCACCTCTATTCCAATTCCATCGCCGGACATACGCTGGATGCGAACAAGATC
>JANQIT010000281.1 GCA_028282025.1 Hwanghaeella sp.
CGACAACCGGTCCCTCTCGGCGTTCGAAAGCCGCAGCCTGTCCGCCAGTTCGGCGGCGTCCGCCGCCGGTCCGGCCAGGGCGGCCAACCGCAGCACCGGGTCCGGCGCGCCATCGTCTTCAGAATCAGCCGCGGCGACCAGCGCGGCCAGCGCGTCCGGATCGATGGATGAAAAACCCAGAACCGGCCAGACGCCGATCCGCCCCATCGCGCGCAACGCGGGCATGGGATCGGCGGCGGTAAGAAGGCGCAGCAACTCCTGCCGGACCCGTTCCGCGGAGAGAATTTCCAGAAGCTCCACCCGCCGTCCGCAGGCGGCAAAACCGGCTGAATCCGGCTCTCCCAAACCGTAGTGAGCAAAAAAGCGGAAGAACCGCAGGATCCTCAGCGCGTCTTCGCGAATTCGTTCGTCCGGGTCGCCGACGAAACGGATACGCCCCGCCTTGGCGTCTTCCAGCCCGCCGAAATAGTCATGAACCGTCCCATCCCGGTCCATGGAAAGCGCATTGACGGTCAGATCCCGGCGCAACGCGTCTTCCCGCCAATCATCGGTAAAGGCGACCACCGCCCGCCGGCCGTCGGTTTCGACATCTTTCCGCAGGGTCGTGACCTCTATCGGGCGACGGTTGGAAATCACTGTGACGGTGCCGTGCTCGATACCTGTCGGCGCCGCCTTCAAGCCCGCCGCCTCCACCGCCGCGATCACGGCCTGGGGCGGAAGATCGGTGGCCAGATCGATATCCTTGATCGGACGGTTCAGCACCGCGTCGCGGACACATCCGCCGACAAACCGCACCGCGCCCGTGGACAACGCGTCGAAGACCGCCGCCACCCACGGTTCGGTCATCCAGGTTTGAGCGGGCAGTCGCATGAATCGGGTCCCGGCATCGCGGCGCGGGGCGGCCTGCCACCCCGTCAGATCAACGCTCTATTCCACAAATCCGCCGGGTACAATCTTCCCGTCTTCCAGGCGCGGCGGCACATAGGCGCCCGGATCGCGGTCCGCCCCCGGCAAACCCAGGATGAAGAGCGACAGCGCCGCCAGCAGCGCCCCCGTCGGCGCCAGGATCGCCCAGGGCCATTGCCGCCAATGTGGAATATCACGCCCGGCCTCCTCGTCCGCCTTATTCTTGCGCGCGAAGTAGAGGTAGAGGATGTAGGCAATCGTGGGCGCCAGCAGGGGGACCGCAATGGTTATGATTTTCTTTATCATCCGGTTTCCGTTTCGCCGGTAAGAACATCGATCAGATTGACCAGCATGCCGGCCGTTGCACCCCAGATATAGTAACCCTTGTACGGCATTGCATAGTAGTGGCGCGTCTGACCCTGAAAAATCCGCGCATGCTTCTGTTTTACGCCCGGCGTCATGAAGTGCGACAACGGCACCTCGAAGGCTTCGGCTACTTCGGAGGCGTCCAGGGTCAGCGAGACCGGGGGCGCAATGAAGCCGACCACCGGCGTCACGTCGAAGCCCGTCCGGGTGACATAGCGATCCAGCGCACCCACCACCTCAACCTTGCCGGGCGACAGGCCGACTTCCTCTTCCGCCTCGCGCAGCGCCGTCGAAACCGGATCGGTGTCGAGCTGTTCCATCTTACCGCCCGGAAAGCTGATCTGACCCGCGTGATCCCGCAGATGCGCGGTCCGCTGCGTCAGCAGGACGTTGAAGCCGCCCGGACGGTCGATCAGCCCGACCAGGACGGCGGCGGGCGTCAACCGGTCACGGACCGGTTTCATCCCGGGATTCAGATCGTCATCGCCGCGGTCGCGCCCGGCGGCCGATGCGCGAAACCGCGCCGCGGCCAGCCGCCCACGGATAAGGGCGCGGCGGTTCGGCCCATTGTACGTTTCGGGGTCGGTCATGCAGCGGGGCCGATATCGAAGAACTCTCCATGGCTGACAACACCCAACCGGGGTCCGTTCCGGCCCGTCCGTTCCTCCGCCAGGTCCGCCAGTTCGTAAAAGACGGACCTGCCGATCTTCGCCTCCAGCCCGTCGCGGAACAGAATAAAGGGGGCCGGTTCGCCGGTCGCCGGATTAATCTCCACCCGGATCGGATGATCCGGTCCGGCATCCACCCAATGATCCAGATTTGTGCGGAACCGCAGCACCCGTCCCGCATCGCCGTCGCGGACCTGCAGTTCGACCGCCAGGAAAGGTGCGTCTTCCACATCGATCCTGCCGCGTTCCACCGGCGTCACCAGCCAATAATCGCCAGCCGCGTCCCGGTGCAGGACCGTCGCGAACAGCCGGCAAAGCTGCTTGCGCCGGATCGGACTGCCCTGGTGGAACCAGGTTCCGTCGCGCGCAATCCGCATGTCGGTTTCGCAAATCCGGTCGGGCCAGGCGAATCCGGTCAGGGCGTCGCCCTGCTCGATCAAATCGGCGAGACGACCGGGTGAGGAAGCTTGCGAAGTCATGATCCGGATATCATCCTCGAATCTGGCGGCTGGGCCAAGGTGCGGTCCGGCGCGCCGGATGGCGGATCGCGCGGCAGATTGGCACGCCGCCGGGTTAGCCGTTCCGCAGTGTCGATATATATGGTGTCATACCGCCCGGGAAAGCCGCCGTCCCGGCAAACGGAAGACAGGAGCAGGGTTTTGTCAGCATCCGATAGCAGCGCCCAAACCGTCGCGATGAGCGATGCCGAAATGGAAGCCGCCGTGGAACGCACGGTGGAGAAACTGGGCGAGGCGAGAAGCCGTGTCGGCCGCGTGATCTACGGTCAGGATACGGTGATCGAACAGTGTTTCGTCACCCTGTTGGCGGGCGGGCACGGCTTGCTGGTGGGCGTGCCGGGATTGGGTAAGACCTTGCTGGTGGAAACCCTGGGCGCGGTCCTGGGATTGGGCGAAAAGCGCGTCCAGTTCACCCCGGACCTGATGCCGGCGGACATTCTGGGATCCGAGGTGCTGGAAGAGAGCGGCGGCAGCCGCAGTTTCCGGTTCCTGCCGGGTCCGATCTTCACCCAGCTTCTGATGGCCGACGAAATCAACCGCGCCAGTCCGCGAACGCAAAGTGCGCTGCTGCAGGCCATGCAGGAGGGCCGGGTTTCGATTGCCGGCGCCTATCATGCGCTGCCGGAACCGTTCCACGTCCTGGCGACGCAGAACCCGATTGAACAGGAAGGAACCTATCCCCTGCCCGAAGCGCAGTTGGACCGCTTCCTGATGCAGGTGAACATCGACTATCCCGACGGCGCGGCCGAGCGCGAGGTTATTCTGAAGACCACCGGCCTGACCCAGGCGACGGCGGAAAACGCGCTGACATCTGACGAACTGATGCAGGCGCAAGGTCTGGTCCGGCGCGTTCCCGTCGGCGAGTCGGTGGTCGATGCGATCCTGCGGCTTGTCCGCAACGGCAGGCCGGAATCGACGGAAAACGGGATGGTCCGCGAGTATGTCTCCTGGGGTCCCGGACCGCGGGCCAGTCAGGCCCTGATGCTGGCCTGCCGCGCGCGGGCGCTGGTGACCGGGCGGCTGGCCCCGTCGGTCGACGATGTGCTGCTGCTGGCGCGCCCGGTGCTGCGGCATCGCATGGCTTTGGGCTTCGCGGCCCGTGCGGAAGGCGTCACCATCGATCAGATCATCGACTCGCTCTGCGAGTCCTTGAGGTAACCGGCGGCGGCGCGGTCCCTTGGAACCCACGGCGAACAGAACCGGCGAGACTCATATCGACCGCGAACGGGCGAAGCGGGCCGAAGCGCAGGGCGAAGCCCTGGGCGAACGTCTGCACGCCCTGATCGTTCATGCCGAACAGGTTGCCCTGACCGTCGCCCAAGGCGTGCATGGCCGCCGCCGCATCGGTCCCGGCGAGACCTTCTGGCAGTACCGCCCCTACGATGTGATGGACGCGGCGACCGACGTGGATTGGCGGCGTTCGGCGCGTTCGGACAGTCTGTTCGTTCGCGACACGGAGTGGGAGGCGGCGCAAAGCGTTTGGATCTGGCGCGATGCATCGCCGTCGATGAAATTCGCCTCGCACAAGACGCTTCCGAACAAATCGGACCGCGCGGACCTGCTGGCCATCGCGCTGGCGGCCCTGCTGCTGCGGGGCGGCGAACGGGTCGGACTGTTGGGTCACGAACAGCGCCCGGCGTCGGGCCGCGGAGTGCTGGAACGTTTCTCCAGCCATCTTTTGTTCGAACAGGATGCGGGCGAAAGCCTGCCGGACGCGGTGACCCTGCCGCGCAACGCGCAACTGGTGCTGATCGGCGACATGCTGGCCGAGCCGGAATTGCTGCACCGCCGGGTCGCCGCCTATGCGGACCGGAACGTGCGGGGCTTGATCCTTCAGGTGCTGGACCCGGCGGAACTGGACATACCCTATCGCGGGCGGGTGCGCTTCTCCGGCATGGAGGGCGAAGGCGAGGAACTGCTGAACCGGGTGGAAGCCCTGCGCGAGGGTTACCGGGGGCGGATCGACGCGCACCGCGACGCCCTGCGCCAGATTGCGAGGATCTCCGGCTGGACCTATCTGCTGCATTCGACGGAAAAGCCGCCGGAGCACGCATTGCTGAGCCTGTTTGAAGCGCTTGAGCACGGAACGGGGCGGAACCGCTGATGTTTGGAGGCCTGCTTCAGTCCGTCAGTTTCGTTTCCCCGTGGGTGCTGGTCGGACTGTTGAGCCTGCCCGCACTATGGTGGCTGCTGCGGATCATGCCGCCCGCCCCCAGACGGATCGATTTCCCGGCGCTGCGCCTGTTGATCGGCCTGCAAACGGACGAGAAAACCCCCAACAACGCGCCCTGGTGGCTGATCCTGCTGCGGCTGCTGGCCGCGGCGGCGGTCATCGTCGCCTTCGCCCACCCGGTGCTGAACCCCACCAATCCGCTGCCGGCCAGCGGACCGCTGGTGCTGGTGGTGGATGACGACTGGTCGTCCGCCGGCGGCTGGGACCGCCGGATCGAGGTGTTGAGCGGCCTTGTGGACGAGGCGGCGCGGGCCAACAAACAGGTTTTCCTGGCCACGACGGCCTCCACCGACGGGACGGCCCCCGTGGACCGGGGCGTCCTGCGCCCGCCGCAGGCCAAGGCCGTCCTGCAAAGCCTTTCGCCCAAGCCCTGGGCCGGGGACCGCGCCGCCGTGCTGGCGATGATGGAGAACTGGCGCTTCGACGGATCCGCCAATGTGTTCTGGGCCTCCAACGGCTTGGCAGGGGGCGACTATGCCGGTTTTGCGGAACGTCTGCAGCGCCTCGGATCGCTGACGGTGCTGACGCCGGAAGCAACCGACGGACCGCTCGCCCTGTCTTCGCCGGAAAAAGGTGCGACCGATCTGGTCTTCAAAGTGCGGCGCGCCATCGGCGGCGTTGACGAGACGATCCCCTTCATCGCGCGCGCCGTTGACGGACGGGCCCTGGCGCGGGAAGAGATCTTCTTCGACGCCGATACGCTGGAGTCGGAAATCAGCATCGAATTGCCGGCTTCCCTGCGCAACGAACTCGCCCGCGTCGAACCGGAACAGCCGCGCGGCGCCGCAGCCGTCAGCCTGGTCGACGAACGCTGGCGTCAGCGCCCGGTCGGCCTGATTTCGGAAAGCGCGCTGGATGTCGGCCCGGCCCTGTTGTCGGAAAGCTACTACGTGCGCCGCGCGCTGGAGCCGATCGGGCAGCTCAGCCACGGCCCGCTCGACATTCTGATGCGGACCGAACAGGCGGTGATCGTCGCCCCGGACAGCGCGCGCCTGTCCGATGCGGACCGCGCCAATCTGACCGGCTGGCTGGAACAGGGGGGCGTGCTTGTCCGCTTCGCCGGGCCCCGGCTTGCGGAAGACGCGGACGACGACCTGACGCCGGTGCGCCTGCGGCGCGGCGGCCGGGTGCTGGGCGGCGCGATGCTGTGGACGGAACCTTTGACGCTTGGCGCGTTTTCGCGCAACAGCCCCTTCCTGGGGCTGGAGCCGCCCGGCGACGTCCGCATCCTGCGCCAGGTATTGGCCGAGCCGAGCCTGGACCTGGATACCAAGACCTGGGCGCGGCTGGAAGACGGCACGCCGCTGATCACCGCTGATCCGCGCGGCACGGGATGGATCGTGCTGGTGCACACGACGGCGAACGCGGATTGGTCCGACCTGGCCCTGTCGGGAATCTTCGTGGAAATCCTGGAACGGCTGATCGATCTGAGCAACGGCGTGGGCGCGACGGAAGAGGGCGGCAACACCCTGCTGCCCCCCGACCAGGTTATGAACGGTTTCGGGCGGCTCGGTGATCCGCCGACCAACGCCCGGCCGATCTCTCTGGACGGGCTGAACGCCGAAACGCCGACCGCGTTGAATCCGCCCGGCTTCTATGGCGACGAGACGATGCGGCGCGCTTTCAACCTGGGCGACAAGGTTTGGGAGGCGCAGGCCCCTGAAACCCTGCCCCCCGGCGTGTCGCCGGCGGCCTACAGGGCGGGCGAAACCGTCGATCTGAAACCGTGGCTGATCCTGCTGGCCTTCGCCTTGCTTCTGATCGACGGGGCGGTCACGCTGTTCATGCGCGGTTTCCGTCCGCAGGCCCGGTTGAAAGCCGGCACGGCGGCGGGCCTTGTATTTTTCGCCGCCCTCTCGCTCTCAACCGGCGAGCGCGCCCTGGCGCAGACGGCGGACGCGGAAACCATCGCGGCGCTGGGCGGCACCGTACTCGCCTATGTCGTCACCGGCGACGAAGGTATCGACAGCACCAGCCGCGCCGGCCTGCACGGCCTGTCGCTGATCCTGAACCGGCGCACGGCGGTGGAAGCGGTTGATCCTATCGGGGTCGATGTGCGGCGCGATGAACTGGCCTTCTTTCCGCTGCTCTACTGGCCCGTCACCGGAAGCCAGCAACCGTTGGACGATATCACGGTGGATCGGTTGAACGCGTTCATGGCGACCGGGGGCACGATCCTGTTCGACACGCGGGATCAGGCGACCGGCGGTGTCGGGCCGGAACGGTTCGAGGCGCTGCGCCAGATCGCGGCGGGCCTGGACATCCCGCGGCTGGACCGGATCGGACCGGAGCATGTTCTGACCAAAAGCTTCTATCTGATGCAGGATTTCCCCGGCCGTTGGACCGGGTCGGGTCTGTGGGTGGAGTCCGGGGGCGAGGCGTCGAACGACAGTGTCTCGCGCGTGATCGTCGGGGGCAACGACTGGGCCGCGGCCTGGGCCGTGGATGAGTTGGGTCAGCCCCTGTTCGCCACCGTGCCGGGCGGCGAGCGGCAGCGGGAAATGGCCTACCGTTTCGGCGTCAATCTGGTGATGTACACCCTGACCGGCAACTATAAGGCCGACCAGGTGCATATTCCGGCCATCCTGGAAAGGCTGGGCCAATGACGGATCTGGCGATTACCTTCGCCCCGTATGCGCCATGGTGGGCGATCGCGGTTCTGGGTCTGCTCGGTCTGGCCATCGCCGGATACGGCCTGATCGCCGGTGCCAGCGGATCGCTGCTGCGGCTGGCCGCCGCCACCGTTCTGACCCTGGCGCTGGCCAATCCGTCCGCCACGTCGGAAGAGCGGGACCCGCTGAAAGACGTCGCCGTTCTGTTGATCGACGAAACACCCAGCCAGAGCCTGTCGGACCGGACCGCGGAGACCCAGGGTGCGGTGGCGGGCCTGATGGAGGCGCTGGAACGCCATGGCCGGACTTTGG
>JANQIT010000173.1 GCA_028282025.1 Hwanghaeella sp.
GGGCCAGCGGGCGCTCATCGTGTCGCCCCCCAAGGCGGGCAAGACGCTCATGCTGCAGAACATTGCGCAATCCATCACCGCCAACAATCCCGAAGTGGTGCTCATCGTGCTGCTGATCGACGAGCGGCCGGAGGAAGTGACCGATATGCAGCGGTCGGTGAATGGGGAAGTGGTAAGCTCCACCTTCGACGAACCCGCCAACCGCCACGTACAGGTCGCTGAGATGGTGATCGAAAAGGCGAAACGCCTGGTCGAACACAAGCGCGATGTCGTCATCCTGCTGGATTCCATCACCCGGTTGGCGCGGGCCTATAACACGGTGGTGCCCAGTTCCGGGAAGGTGCTGACCGGCGGTGTGGATGCGAATGCGCTGCAGCGGCCGAAACGCTTTTTCGGGGCGGCCCGGAATATTGAGGAAGGCGGGTCGCTCACCATTATTTCAACCGCGCTGATCGATACCGGCAGCCGGATGGACGAGGTGATCTTCGAAGAGTTCAAGGGCACCGGTAACTCGGAAATCATTCTGGACCGCAAACTGTCGGACAAGCGGACCTTCCCGGCGATCGACATCACCAAATCCGGCACCCGGAAGGAAGAATTGCTGGTGGACAAGGGCGTCCTCAGCAAGATGTGGGTGCTGCGCCGGATCCTGATGCCGATGGGCGTTACCGACGCGATGGAGTTCCTGTTGGACAAGCTGAAGGAAACGAAGAACAACAACGACTTCTTCGATTCCATGAACCAGTAGCAACGGGTTCCTGTTATCAAGCGAAAGCGGCCGTCCGATGGGGCGGCCGTTTTTTGTGGGTACTGCCGGAAGGGAGGCCGGTTGTTTCGGTGCCGGTTGATGGCCGTTGACATCCGGAGCGTATCGGAGGTTTCAAAACTGCGTATGCAGGCGATAAGGCATTCCCAAACTGGATGATGCCCGGTGGTCCGCGGCTGGACGGCGATTGTTCGGAGGAACGGGGCCGGCATGTCCGATCCGGCCCCGATTGCCTTCCTTTACGGGATCAAAATCGTCGATCCGGTGGTTTTCCGGGCTTCAAGGTCGGCATGGGCCTGTTGGGCGTCGGCTAAACCGTATTGCTGGTTTACTTCGATCTTCAGACCTTTCGCGACCGCGTCGAAGAGGGCGGTCGTGGACTCCACCAACTCGGCGCGCGTGGCCGCGTAGTTCATCAGGGTCGGCCGGGTGACGTAGAGCGACCCTTTCGCCGCCAGAATGCCCAGATTGACCGGCGGTACCGGGCCGGATGCGTTGCCGAACGTCACCATCAATCCACGGGTCTGAAGGCAATCCAAGGACATATCCCAGGTGTCTGCGCCGACAGAATCGTACACGACGGGGACACCTTTACCGTCGGTGAGGTCCTTGACTTTGGAGACAACGTCTTCGCTGCGGTACAGGATCGTGTGGTCGCAGCCGTGCGCCTTGGCGAGTTCCGCCTTTTCTTCCGATCCGGCGGTGCCGATCACCGTGGCGCCGATCTGTTTCAGCCATTGGCAGGCGATCAGGCCGACCCCGCCCGCGGCGGCATGAAACAGCACCGTGTCGCCGGGCTGCACCGCATAGGTGCGGCGGATCAGATACTCCACCGTCATGCCTTTCAGCATCATGCCGGCGGCCTGCTCGCTGGGGATGGCGTCCGGAATCTTCACCAATTTATCCGCCGGCATCACCCGTTCGCTCGCATAGGAACCGATGGGGCCGACGCCATAGGACACCCGGTCGCCGACCGCCAGTTCGGTGACGCCGTCGCCAACCTCGGTGACGGTGCCGGCGGCTTCAAGGCCGATGGGGCTGGGCAGGTCCAGGGGGTAAAGACCGCTGCGGTGATAGGTGTCGATATAGTTCAAACCGCAGGCGGCCTGTTCAACCCGAACCTCGCCGGGACCGGGCGCGCCGATATCCGCGTCTTCATAGGACAGGACGTCGGGTCCCCCCGTGCTGTGAAACCGAACGACTTTCGCCATGATGTACCTCCGTTTGCGCCTGATTGGCGTGTTCTTTTCCGTCGAAGAAGCTTGTAGGGGAAACCGGGAAACGCGAAAACAACGCTGGCGGAAAAACTGTCTGACCAAATCAAACAGGGTAATGGCCGGAAAAGATGCATTTTCGACCGCGAACCGGAACAAGTTTATCTGCTTGTTCCGAAGCCGTAGTGAAGTCTGTAGGTAGTAGATGGTGTTGTTTGGATCACAAGGTCTAGCATGATGAAGGAAACGATCTTTGCGCTGTCGTCGCCGCCGGGACGGGGCGGCGTGGGGGTGATCCGGGTATCGGGTCCGGACGCCTTGTCGGCGCTGGCGGTTCTGGGTGTAGGTCTTGTGACACCGCGTATCGCGACGCGCGTGACCCTCCGGGCGGGGCGGGGCGGCGAACCCGTGGATGACGCGCTTGTTTTGTGTTTTCCGGGCCCCAGAAGTTTTACCGGGGAAGATGTGGTGGAATTTCATGTCCATGCCGGGGTCGCGATTGTCTCGACCGTGCTGGATCTGTTGGCCGCCAAGGAGGGGTTTCGCCTGGCGGACGCCGGCGAGTTTACGCGGCGGGCTTTTGAGAACGATAAACTGGACTTGACCGAAGCGGAGGGGCTCGCCGATCTGATCGATGCGGAGACGGAAGGCCAGCGTCGGCAAGCCTTGCGTCAGCTTCAAGGCGGCTTGGGCGCGTTGTACGGCGATTGGCTGGACCGGCTCACGGATTGCCTCGCCTTGATAGAGGCGGGATTGGATTTTTCGGATGAAGAGGATGTCGGGGAGGGTGTAACCGACCCGAACCGGAGGGTTCTGGCAAGCGTGCTTGCGGACATGGAGGCGCATTTACAGGACGCGCGCCGTGGAGAGCTTGTGAGAAACGGTGTCCGGGTGGCCATTGTCGGGGCGCCGAATGTCGGAAAGTCCAGTTTATTGAACGCCTTAGCGCGGCGGGATGCGGCCATCGTATCGGATGTCGCCGGGACAACGCGGGACCGGCTGGACATTCATCTGAACTTGGGCGGATTCGCAGTGGTGCTGTCGGATACAGCCGGTATCCGAGAAACAGGCGATGTTATAGAGATGGAGGGGATTCGCCGCGCGCGGCGTGCGGCGGACGAAGCTGATTTGGTGATCCGGCTTGGAGATTGTACGGGATCCTCCTCCTTGGATGCCCTCTATCCTTCGGGATCTTCGGTTCTTGACGTTTGGAACAAGGTCGATTTGGCGGAGGATTGGGCCGGATCGGGCATGGGCATTTCCGCGCAGACGGGGACAGGATTGGGAGAGCTTGAGAACCTGCTTTCAGAGAAAGTGCGGGCGCTGTGTGTCGGGGTGGAGTCCGCAGCGATTAGCCGGACCCGGCACCGCGAGTTGGTGCGTGATGCGGTGGTGGCGCTGAAGGAGGCGATAGAAGAGACGGACTCAGTTCTATGCGCGGAAAACATTCGAGCTGCTGTGTTTGCGTTGGGCCGGATTGTGGGCCGCGTCGATGTAGAGGACGTGTTGGACAGAATTTTTAGCACTTTCTGTATCGGAAAGTGACCTCGGTACAGTGTTTCACGTGAAACACTATGGACGAAGGGCCTCCGTGATGGGCTGGCGGCGCCTTATCACGATATAGTCGCCCCTCGATGTTTCACGTGAAACATCACGCGTGATCCGACAAGCACCGGTGAGTCCGGAAGCCAGGAAAAATTCCGGGAAAACCTTGCCCTGAACGCACCTTCTTCATACATTCCGCGCCATGGAAAACGCGCAGAAACCTTGGGATGTCGTGGTTGTCGGGGGCGGCCATGCCGGCTGTGAAGCCGCCGCGGCGGCCGCCCGCATGGGCGCGGCCACATTGTTGGTCACGCATCGGTATGAAACCATTGGGGAGATGTCCTGCAACCCGGCGATTGGCGGATTGGGGAAGGGGCACCTTGTCAGGGAAATCGATGCGCTTGACGGCATCATGGGCCGCGTTATCGATCAGGCCGGCATTCAGTTCCGGGTTCTGAACCGCAGCAAGGGGCCGGCGGTTCAAGGTCCACGGGCGCAGGCGGACCGGGCTTTGTATAAGGCTGCGATGCAGGCAGTTCTGCAAGACCAGCAGAATTTGGAGATTCTGGAAGGGTCGGTTGAAGATATCGCCTTGGGTCCGGATGGCTGCACGGTTACGGGCGTGGTCCTAGCGGACGGAACACATGTCCGCACCAACCGGATTGTCCTCACGACCGGCACCTTTCTGCGCGGTGTGATTCACATCGGCAAGGAAACGCGGGAAGCTGGACGGGTAGGGGATGCCGCGTCCTATGGCTTGTCGGAAACACTGGGACGGTTTGGCTTTCGGTTGGGGCGCCTGAAGACGGGAACTCCCGCGCGGTTGGACGGCCGCACGATTGCTTGGGAAGGATTGGAGGAGCAACAACCAGATCCTGTGCCGGAACCGTTTTCGACGATGACGGCCAAGATCACCGTTCCCCAGATCTCATGTCGGATCACGCATACGAACGAAGACACGCACGCGGTTATTCGAAACAACCTGGCGGAATCGGCGCTCTATTCCGGACAAATTGAGGGAGTCGGGCCGCGCTACTGTCCTTCTATCGAAGACAAAGTCGTTCGGTTCGAAGATCGACCGCGTCATCAGATCTTCCTGGAACCGGAGGGTTTGGAAGATCACACAGTTTATCCAAATGGTATTTCAACATCCCTTCCGGCGTCCGCTCAGGCGGACATGCTGAAGACAATTCCGGGTCTGGAGCAGGCCGTCATGCTCCGGCCGGGATATGCGATTGAGTATGATTATGTGGATCCACGGGAACTGCGGCACAGCCTGGAGACGAAGAAAGTCCAAGGGCTTTACTTCGCAGGCCAGATCAATGGGACGACCGGGTATGAAGAGGCAGCGGCGCAAGGTCTGATCGCCGGGGTTAATGCCGCCCTGGCTGCAGGGGGGTCGGACAATGTCTTTCTACCCGACCGGGGCGACGCCTATATCGGTGTCCTGGTGGATGACTTGGTCACGCGCGGCGCGGACGAACCCTATCGGATGTTCACGTCCAGGGCGGAGTTCCGTCTTCGTCTTCGGGCAGACAATGCGGATGAGCGATTGACGGATCAAGGGTTGGCTGTCGGCCTGGTGGGCCGGGCCCGTAAAGCGGCCTGGGACGCCAAGAGGGCGATGCTTCAAGACGCCGATCGGATTTTGACCAAGGCCGCCGAAACGCCCTATGCCTTGGGGCAGGCGGGATTGAAGATCAACCAGGATGGCGTGCGGCGATCTGCCCGGGACCTTCTGGGACAACGGGCTGCCACATGGCCTCAGCTTGAGCAGATCTGGCCGGAGGTTCGGTCCATTCCGGTATCTGTGCGCGAACGGCTGGAAACTGACGCGGTCTATTCCGGCTATCTGGCCCGGCAACAAGCAGAAATCCAGGCTTACCGGCGGGACGAGAACCTTATCCTGCCGGTGGACTTGGATTATGCGAAGGTGGGCGGTCTTTCGAACGAAGTCAGGCAGAAGTTGATGGCCAGTGCGCCGGAGACAATTGGGTCCGCGGCCCGTATTCAAGGGGTGACGCCGGCCGCGGTCATGGCATTGTTGCGTTATGTGAAGAAGCGTAAGGCGGCCGCGTGACCGATCCGCTTACGCCCACGGAATTCGCGGCCTCGGTTCCTGTTTCACGTGAAACAATGGCGCGGCTGGACGCTTTGGCCGCTCTGTTGGTGCGCTGGACCCAACGGATCAACCTTGTTTCCAAATCCACTCTGCCGGACCTCTGGCGTCGACACATCCTGGATTCCGCACAATTGGTGAGTCATATCCCCAGTGACGCCCACCGTCTGGCGGACCTGGGGAGTGGGGGCGGCTTTCCCGGACTTGTCCTTGCCGCAATGACGGATCTGGACATTCACCTTATTGAATCCGACGGCAGGAAGTGCGCCTTCCTCCGCGAAGCCGCCCGAACCATGGGAAAGGCGGTGACTATCCATAATACCCGGATCGAATCTGCACCGGGCATAGATGCCGATATCGTCACCGCGCGCGCCCTGGCGCCCCTTGGACAGCTTCTTACCTATGCCCGGCCGATCCTTAGGCAGGATGGAAAATGCCTCTTTTTGAAGGGAACTACACTTCAAACCGAATTGACGGACGCAAAAAAGATATGGCATATAGATTCAACACAACATCGCAGCCTGTCCGATCCTTCAAGTTGGATCTTAAGAGTGGGGGCCTTCCACCGTGTCGAATCAGACCAATTCCAGCCATGAGCCGTCGCCCGTAAACGAGCCGGCGCGAATCATCGCCATCGCCAACCAGAAGGGCGGTGTCGGCAAGACCACGACGGCGATCAATCTCGCGACCGCCCTGGCCGCGTGCGAGAAGAAGGTGTTAATCATCGATATCGATGCGCAGGGGAACGCCAGCACGGGATTGGGTATCGACCGCAAAGCGCGCACCGTCTCGACCTATGACATCATCATCGACCGCAAACCCATTGAAGAGGCGACCCTTTCTTCTCCGGTTCCACGGCTGGATATCGTGCCGTCCTCCATCGATCTGGCCGGTGCGGAGATTGAGTTGATCGATTTGGACCGGCGGGAATTCCGGCTGAAGGATGCCTTGCGCCGCATGCAGGCTCATTACGACTACGTACTGATCGACTGTCCGCCGTCCTTGCAGCTCTTGACTCTGAACGCCCTGTGCGCCGCGGACTCGATTCTGGTTCCTCTCCAGTGCGAGTTCTATGCCCTGGAAGGGTTGAGCCTGCTGACCCGCACCATTGAGCGCGTGAAGAAAGCTTTCAATCCCGCGCTTACCATCCAAGGGGTGGTGCTGACCATGTACGACAAGCGTAACAATCTCTCAGACATGGTGGCCGCCGATGTCCGCGACCATTTTGGGGAAAAGGTCTATGAGACGATGATTCCCCGCAATGTCCGGGTGTCGGAAGCGCCGTCCTTCGGTCTGCCGGTCCTGGTCTATGACATGCACTGCCGCGGGTCCAAGGCCTATATCAATCTGGCCGGCGAGGTCCTGCGCCGTGAAAACCACGCATCCGGCGCCGCGGCAGGTGTGGCATGACGCCCGCGGCGGACGACGCGCGCCGCAAGGGGTTGGGCCGTGGTCTGTCGGCCCTGCTGGGTGACGACGAACAGGACAGCACGGGTGTCGATATCGGCCGTCCCACCAAGACGGTGCCCATAGAGTTTATCGTTGCGAACCCGACGCAGCCGCGCAAACGGTTCGATGAAGCGGCTATCGACGGCCTGGTTGAATCCGTCCGGGAGAAGGGCGTTCTGCAGCCAATTCTCGTCCGACCTCACCCGACGGAGACGAATACCTATCAGATCGTTGCTGGCGAACGGCGGTGGCGGGCGGCGCAGCGCGCTAAGATTCATGAAGTTCCTGTCCTTGTTAAAGACCTTTCGGACAGAGACACTCTTGAGATTGCACTTGTTGAAAACATCCACCGGGAAGATTTGACGCCGATTGAAGAAGCCGAGGGCTATCAGCGGCTTATGGATGATTTTTCCCACACGCAGGAAGCGCTGGCGAACGCCGTTGGGAAAAGCCGCAGCCATATCGCGAACATGCTGCGGCTGCTGGGTCTGCCGGAAGAAATCAAAAGCATGGTGGATGACGGGCTTCTGACCGCCGGTCACGCCCGCGCCCTGATCGGGGCAGCGAATGCGGAAGAGCTTGCCCATCAGGTCATTCAGCAAGACCTGTCGGTGCGTCAGACGGAAAAGCTCGCCCAGGCGGCCAAACAGAATCCGGTCGACACCGCGATGGACAAGATCGCCAAAGCCGTGGATCGGCGGGATCCGGATACGGTGGCGTTGGAATCCTCTCTGTCCTCCTCCCTCGGGCTGCGCGTGCAGCTCAAAGGGAAGGGCGAAACCGGATCGGTGACCATCCACTATTCCAGCCTGGAGCAACTCGATTCTCTGTTGGAAAAGCTGGGAACGGAGTAAGTCTTCTGTAGGGAACCGTGCAGATCTTCGCCGGCAGGGCGCGTGTTAGCGCTGCCGACTCCGGGCGGCGGTGGCGGCGATCTGATACAGGTGTCGCTCGCACAGGATCCAACCCGGTGTTCCGCTGGATTTCAGGTCAGTCTCCAGCACCTCCAGCTTGGCCAATTGCCCAGCAATGCCCGCCCGCGGCCATAGACGTATCTGACGCTTGAATGCGTCGGCGACCTTGAAAAACACTTTCGGACGCAGTTTTCCCAGGGCGGTATCCAACGTGTCCCCCGCAGCGAGGGAAAGCTGCACATCCAGCAGCCGCATGAAATGAGAAATCAGCGCCCGGACCACGGCGATTTCGTTGAGATCCTGTTCCCGCGCGCGTTCCAACTGCGGACCCAGCGCGGCGGTCTCGCCGCTGCAGGCAAGCTGTATCAACGCATCCGCGGCCGCGTCCCCTTCACCGGAGACGACGGATTGAACCAGCTCTAGATCGATCCGCCCGCCGTCTCCGGCCGACAGGATCAGCTTGTCCATCTCGCTGCGGACAATGCCACGGCTGCCGTCGAGATTGTCGGACAGCCAATCCAGCGCATCGTTGTCGATGCGAAGGCCCGCTTCGGACACCATCGCGGAAAACAGCGCCTCGCGGTCCCGGACGCCGTCCTCATAACACGGCACCGCCGCCGCGGCGTCCGCTGCTTCAACCGCTTTCACCAGACTGCCGGTCCGTTTCAAGTCCTTCCCTTCGATCAGGACCATGGCGTCGCCCGGCAAATCGGCGAGAAAACTCTTCACCGCAGTCGATACCCGGTCGCCCGCGTCGGTGATGCGCACGATGCGGCGTCCGCCCATCAGGGATTGGGCCGCGGCGGCGTCCGCCAGCAGGGCGGGGTCCGATGCGATCTGGTCGGCTGTAAACGTATCCGTCCGAAACGGGTCGGCAGGCTCCACGCCATAGGTCTTATGGAGATGTTTTATCCGTTCGGAAACGAGCGTCGAATCCCCGCCATAGACCAGGATGCAGCGGACCGCCGCGTCCGGCGACTTCAGAAAACCGGCGATTTGGCGGGGCTGGAGACGCATGCGGTCAGCCGCCTTCCAACCTGCGCAGAAAGGCGCCGATCCGGACCTTGGCTTCGTCGGCGATGTCCCGCAAGGATCGCTCGGTCGCATTCTGCCGCGCGACCAGGGTTCCGTAGTCGGATTGTACGGTGCTGAAACTGCCGGCGCTGCGAGCGGTGAACTCGTGAGTGTTCTCGCCATAGGTCAGGCTAAACCCGGCGTTGACCACGATCCGCGACCGTGTGGTGGTGGAATCCTCGGCAACGCCGAGATCTTCTTCCACGACCGTCAAGCTTGTTACCAAAACGTAACGGCCCGATCCGTCCGGCTGAAACCGGTCGATCAGGTAGTTGCGCAGGATCTGCCCCTCGCGGTCTTCGATCAGGGCGATATTGACCCTGTTCAACGGGCTGTCCGGCGCCAGGATTGTGCCGGATTTGCTGCCGTAGAGCGGCTGAAACCCGCATGCGGCCAAAAGGCCCAGCAGAGCCAGCGCCGTTCCAACCAACCTGTAGCCCGCCGGTTTCATCCTTAGACCACGATATTGACGATACGGTTGGGAACGACGATGACCTTGCGGGCTTCCTTTTCGCCCATGGCCCGCTGAACGTTTTCATTCTCCAGCGCGGCGGTTCTGGCTTCGTCTTCCGCGGCATCGCGGTTCAGGTCGATCTTAGCCCGCAGCTTACCGTTCACCTGCACCGCGACGGTGACCATATCGTCGACGATCAGCGCCGGGTCGGCGACCGGCCAGTCCTGGCGCGCCAGCAAGGTGGTCTCGCCCAACCGCGCCCACAGTTCTTCCGCCAGATGCGGGGTCACAGGGCTCAACAGACGGACCAGGAAGTCCAACGCCTCGCGGTAGGCCCAACGCCCGTCGAGGCCCTCCGCCTTGGCGTCCGCCAGGGTGTTGGACAGTTCGCGGATCCGGGCGACCGCCTTGTTGAAGTGAAAACGCTCCAGATCCCCGGTGACGCCGTGGACCGCCTTGTGCGCGGCCTTGCGAAGTTCCAGGGCCTTGTCGCCGAAAGCATCCGGCTTGTCCGCCGTAAGATCGGGCATCTCTTCGCCCGCCGCCCCGGCGATAAGACGCCAGACACGGTTCAGGAAACGCCAGGCGCCCTCCACCCCGGACTCGGTCCATTCCAGGTCGCGGTCAGGGGGGCTGTCGGACAGCATGAACAGGCGTGCCGTATCGGCGCCATAGGTCTGGACGATATGTTCGGGGTCCACGACATTCTTCTTGGACTTGCTCATTTTTTCCGAACGCCCGATACGTACCAGCTGGTCCGATCCGATCATGAACGCAGTGTCCGCTCCGCGTTTCTCAATGTCGTTCGGCGCAACCCAGCGTCCGTCCCCGTCGCGATAGGTCTCATGACAGACCATGCCCTGGGTGAACAGACCGTCGAAGGGTTCGCTCAGATCCAGATAGCCGCACTCGGAAAGCGCTCTCGTGAAGAACCGGGAATAGAGCAGGTGCAACACCGCATGTTCGATCCCGCCGACATACTGATCGACGGGCAGCCAATAATCGACCGCGGCCCGGTCGAACGCCGCACCGGCGTTTTTCGGATCGCAGAACCGGGCGAAATACCATGAGGATTCGAAGAAGGTATCGAACGTGTCCGTCTCACGCACAGCCGGACCGCCGCAGGAGGGACAGGCGGTGTGTTTCCAGGTCGGATGGTGATCCAGCGGATTGCCCGGCTGATCGAAGGAGACGTCCTCGGGCAGCTGCACCGGCAGGTCCTCGTCCGGGACGGGGACATCGCCGCATTTCTCACAGCGCACCATTGGGATCGGACAACCCCAATACCGCTGGCGCGAAACCCCCCAGTCGCGCAGGCGATAGGTAACGGTTCCCTCGCCGGCGCTGACGGATTCCAGCTTTTCGATCACGCTGCCTTTGGCGTCGTCGACGGCGAGACCGTTCAGAAACTCGGAATTGATGATCGTTCCTTCGCCGGTGAAGGCTTCGGACCCGATTTCGAACGTGGCTGCGTCCGCTCCCTTGGGCAGGACGACGGGCGTAACGGACAGGCCGTACTTTCGCGCGAAATCCAGATCGCGCTGGTCGTGCGCCGGACAGCCGAAAATCGCGCCGGTGCCGTATTCCATCAGCACGAAATTCGCCGCATAGACGGGCAGTTCCCAGTCGGGGTCCAGCGGATGCGCCACGCGCAAGCCTGTATCGATCCCTTTCTTCTCCGCCTTTTCAATGGCTTCTTCACTGGTTCCCATGCGGTTGCATTCGGCGACGAACGCGGCCAGATCGGCATTGTTCTCGGCCAGTTCCGCGATCAGCGGATGGTTCGCCGCCAGTGCGCAAAAGGACGCCCCATACAGCGTGTCGGGGCGGGTGGTGAAGACCCGTATCGACTCGTCCCGTCCGGCCAGCTTGAAGTCGACATAGGCGCCTTCCGACCGGTTGATCCAATTGGTCTGCATCAGCCGAACTTTGTCGGGCCAGCGTTCCAGGTCCCCGATCGCGGACAGCAGATCCTCCGCATAGGCGGTAATCTTCAGGAACCACTGGGACAGCTTGCGCTTCTCGACCAGCGCACCGGACCGCCAGCCGCGGCCGTCGATCACCTGTTCGTTCGCCAGGACGGTATTCTCCACCGGATCCCAGTTCACCCAGGACTCCTTTCGGTAGGCCAGGCCCGCCTTCACGAAATCCAGGAACATTTTCTGTTCGTGCTTGTAGTAATCGGGCTCGCAGGTGGAAATCTCGCGGTCCCAATCCAGCGACAGGCCCAGCGTTTTCAACTGCGCCTTCATGGTCGCGATGTTCTCGCGGGTCCATTTGGCCGGATGCACATTGTTCTCGATGGCCGCATTCTCGGCCGGCAGGCCGAAGGCGTCCCATCCCATCGGGTGCAGAACGTTGAAACCGCGCGCCCGGCGATAGCGCGCCACCACATCTCCCAGTGTGTAGTTTCGGACGTGCCCCATATGGATCCGCCCCGACGGATAAGGGAACATTTCTAAAACGTAATATTTGGGCAGAGAATAGTCGTTGCTGGGTGCGTAGCTACGGTCGGCATCCCAGGCATCCCGCCACTTCTTCTCGACTTCCAAGAAGTTATAGCGTTCCAATTCGGTACTCATGAATTGTTCCTCGCCATTTCTGGCTGTGTGCTTTTAGGTGAGAAGGACGCGCCGGACACTACTGTGTCTGCGCAAGCGCCGCCACCCGAAGTTCGCGGGCTCTGGCCAGGATCGCGTTTTCAAGCGACCGGACGGTTTCATTGGCGACCGCCGTGTCGTTCCAGGCGCCGGCCTGCGAACGGCGTTCCTGTTTGAAGACGGAAACGCGCAGCCCGTCCGCCCGCAACTGACGGCCGAGAATGAACACATTGAGCTTGAAGCGCGCGTTCGGGGTTTCCGGCGGCGAATACCAATCTGTCAGGATGACGCCGCCGAAGGGGTCCGCCTGGCTCAACGGGAAGAAGGAGATCGTGTCCAGCGAGGCGCGCCACAGGAAACTGTTCACGCCAAGGGCCGAGCCGCCGCTATCGCCGCCGCCGCCCAGGTCCAGGGTCAGGCCGTCATTCCCGAAAATACTGCCGCCGCTGCGCCGGTCGCGCTCTTGCTGGTCCAGCTCTTCCTGCGTCGGTCCGGTGGACAGGCCGCAGGCCGCCAGCAAAGTGACGGTCAGCCCAAGGCAGATTGTACGGAACGCAGACGGAAACGGCATTGCTCACTCGGTGTCTACTGGGAACGGATACGACCCTTCCCTAGCAAGATTGCCCGGTCATAGAAAGCCACAAAAGAACAGGGGCCGCCCAATGGGCGGCCCCTGCCAACGTCACGATCAGACTGTATTAGAACTGAACGCGGGTACCGACGATGACGACCGTGGAGTCGCCGTCAGCCGTGGCCGCATTCTGGTCCGTGCTGTCGATGTGGTAACCGTTGATGCGAGCCGACAGGCCTTCCGCGACCTGGTAGTTGATACCAGCGTGGAAGATGTCGGTTTCGATTTCGTTCGCACCGGTCAGGTTTTCGTCAACCGACTGGTAGGAAGCGGAGATGCCGCCCGGGCCGAAGCTGTAGGCCGCGCCAACTGCCCAGCCGCTACCGGCGTCGCAGTTGTTCACACCGCCCGCGCAACCGCTTTCGTCGTTGTCGACGTAGTCAGCAGCGAAGGAGAAGCCGGCAACCGAGACCGACGCACCAACACGCCAGGACTCGATGTCCTCGTTGGCGATCGCCGCGGTAGCAGCGTTGTTCGACTCAGCGAAGCCGTAGGAACCACCGACGGTGACGCCAACGCCGCTGAAGTCGGTGCTGAAGCGAGCGGCCAACTCAACGTTGTTCGCACCGCCGCCGTCTTCCGCGAAGTCAGAGCGGGTGTCGTCGGCTGCTTCCGGCGCGAAGCTGACGCCGGCGCTGAAACCACCGAAGGACGGGGTCACGTAGCCGAGTTTCGCGGAGTCACCGGCGTAGTGAGCCGGATCCATGTAGTACGCGATGCCCGTGCTGGCGCCCGTGATGTTCATGGAGGTTTCGGCGCGGTTCGCACCGTTGCCGTCCGTACCCCAAGCACCGACCTGGATGCCGTTCGAATCCGGAACCAGAAGACCGTCAACACCGTCTTCGGAACCGACGAACAGACGGCCCCAGCCGCCACGGAAGTCGATCCAGGCTTCGTCGAACGCGCCGGCGGCGGCGTCGACGCCCATGGCGCGCCACTGGATGTTGGCGCCATACTCAAGACCGTTGTCGGCCGTGCCGCGCGCGTCCCAGACCAGTTCGGACTGCTGTTCGTTGGCGGTCAGGACGTGACCGTCGGTGCCGCCGACCGGGCGGTTTTCGTTGTCAACGAAGATGTATTCGTACGACAGGTTACCGGAGAAGGTCATCACCGGCGCTTCAGCCGCGTTGGCTGCGCCAGCAGCCACCACGGACGCACCGATCAGCGCGGACGTGGCAAGAAGCGTCTTTTTCATAAGTTAATCCTCCAATTAAGCCCCAGCCAGCCTCTATAGCCGATGGGGGTTTTCCCTCAAAACGACCCTGGCCCTACCCAGCAGAGGCTAGCACATAGGAAATGCCCAGGCGTCTGAGAGGATAAAACAGACTGTTGCCGACGACCGCAATTGAAAAGACGGGCGTTTCTGCAAATAGCGCAGGGTTGTGACAAGAATGCAACAAGGGCCCGAAGCTATTGATATTAAGTCTATAACTAGGATTTGGCCGGGCGCAAAATCCCCATACGGCAGACTTCGATGACGGTCTCGTTCAGGGTCATGGCCGATTGCTCGGCGAATGCGTCCAGAAGTTGGTCGATTGTGAAACGTTTCCTGTCCACCATCCACTTCACGATCACGCCGCGGTCGCCCGGTATCGGCACCACGCCTTTCGGGCCGAAAAGACCGAGCCCGTTGCGGAACGCCGCCACATTGTAGTCCGGCCCCGTCAGCTCATAGGCCTGGTCCTGGCCGGTGGCCGGAATGCTTACGCCGCCGCGCCGATAGTGGAAGTTGCGCTGAAAATCCTCGAACCGCGTCAGGAACTCGTCGCTTTCAGCGATCCGGCCCAGCTCCGCCGCCAGCGCCTTAACATGCCGTTTCAGCGCGTCCCGTCCCGCATCCGGTCTGGGGAAATTTGTTCGATACAGTTCCGACCCGACGACCATGTCGGTCATCGCGCCGATGAAGTCCAAACCGATGACGCCTGTTGCGCCGAAAGCGATGTGGATGGTCCCCTCGCTGGAGGCGAGCGCGTCATGGAACTGCCCGCGCGGGAGATACAGAAGATCCCCGGGGGTCAGGGTGATTTCTTCCAGAATGTCGCCCCGGTTCGCTTCCTGGTAGGATTCATCGAGACCGAAAGAGGCGTGCCGGATCGGATGCGGCATGCGGTTCTTGTATACCCGCCAGGTTTTCTCGCCGACCAGATGGACGGCGAAAACGTCGTGGGTGTCGAAATGGCTGGTGAAGGCCTGCCGCTGTTTCCAGGAGTAATAGAGGTTGGCCTGCGCCTTGACGTTCAGTCCCTGTTCCAGAATTTCGGCGATCCTGGCGACGTCCGGCGTGAGAGAGTCGATATCGTTCGCCACCAGGGAGGCGCCGAGGCGCAGCTGGTCCATGACTTTCCCGGCGTCCGGCTGCAGAACCTCCACACCGTCCCGGTTCTTGGCGTTCGTACAATAGGCCTGCGGCGGAATGCGTTGCCGGTCGATGGCCAGTTCCAGGGAAGAAGACGACCAGATTGCCGTCATGTTCAGCAGACGTTCCAGGATCTTGAAATCCATGACCCCTTCGAACTTCTTCGGATCGCCCGGGATGTGCAGCGGGCGCTTGTCGAGGTATTTGCCAAGAAATTCTTCGGCCGAGACCGGCGCAAGCAGGTCGTCCAGATTTCGCATGTTCAACATGGCTGAGCATCTTCGTTCATCGGTTCTTCCCATGCCCCCGACGCATCGCCCAAGGCGTCGATCAGGGGCGTCAAATGCCGTTCGTACCGCCGCCAGCGTTCGACGGCCGTCTTATAGATCGGCTGGCGGACCTGCAAAGCGCTCGCGGTTTTTACCGCCCGCTTCGTTTCGTAAAACCGGTCCTGGTCTTCTTCCCAGTCGAGGTCAAGCCGCTCCAGCACCCGGATTGTCGTGCCGCGCGGGTCCGCGACCAGCGCTTCGTAGTTGACCGCGATCAGGGACCGATCCCATCCGTGCCAGAACTCCATGATCCGGCGATAGCAGCGATAATAGTGCGCGATCTGCGTCAGGTCGTGACCGAACTGAATGCTGGCCGAAAACTTCTGCATGAAGATCGACAGGCAGGTATCCATGGGGTTTCGGCGGGTGTGCACGATCAGGGCGGAGGGAAAGAGGGTGCGGATCAGCCCGACATTGAGGAAATTGTCGGGTAATTTGTCGACCACGTGCGATGCATCGCCATACCTGCCCTGTATGTCCGCGAGATAGCGGCGGGCAAAGTTCTCAAGATCCTCCGCGCCCGCCCGACGCAGACCTTCCGTCCAGTGCCGTCCGCCGGCGTACAGATCGTCCACGATGGAGGGCATCGTCATCAACTCGCCGGCGCCGGCGATGGCGGAATGGGTCGAAAGGATCTGTTCCAGCAAGGAAGTGCCTGACCGCATCATGCCGACAACGAAGATCGGCCGGGTTTCCGCGCCGTATGCATGGGCCGGCGGCGTCGGTCCGCCGTCGAAAAAAGCGATGGTTCGGTCGATATTGCCGGCGTGCCGTTCCGCGTCATAGCCGACGCCGCCCGCGGCATAGGCTTCTTTCCAGGCGCGGTGCGCGGATGACCAGCAGGAGAAGGCTTCGTCATACCGGCCCAGCTTGTCATAGGCCCGGCCCAGCCGGTGGGCGACCTGCGGGCGTTCCGTCTCACCCCCGGCGTCCGCGGCGAGATCGACCGCGGATTGATACAGAACGCGCGCGCGCTCCGGGCCGTTCTCCCGGTCGGCAGCGGCGAGTTCCGCCAGTTCCAGAACCGGGGTGGGGCTCTTCGGATGCCTCTCTATCGCGGCTTTCAGAACCTGTTCCGCTTCCTCTCGTCTGCTCAGTTCGACCAGCGCGCCCGCATAATTGACATTGATATCCAGATTGCCCGGGTCCAGACGCAAAGCGGCGCGATAGGAGTCCAGCGCGCGTTCATGCTCGCCGGAAAACCGCAGCAGGTCCGCGTAGTGGCCGTGCAGCTCGGCGATATTGGACGCCAGCCGCAGCCCCGCCTCATACTGCCGCCGCGCCTGGGCCGTATTGCCGAGATCCGCATGCGCCTTGCCCAGATTGAGCCTTGCCGTGGCGAATTGCGGATTCGCCTTCACCGCGCGGTCGTAAAAGGCCATCGCCTGGACGGTTTCGCCCAACCGCTGTTTTGCCAGGCCGATATTGTTCAGCGTAGCCGCATCTTCCGGCATCAGGGTCAGCACGTTGTTGAAGCACTTGACGGCTTCGGCATAGCGGCCCTCGTCCATCCGCACGATGCCCAAGCCGGACAGTGCGCCGACATTCTTGGGGTCCGCCTTGCGGCACTTTTCGAACCACCGGGCGGCGTCTTTGCGCGCGCCCTGCTGATGGGCGACGATGCCAAGCAGATAAAGCGCGTTCGGCTCCTTGGGTTGCAGCTTCAGGATGCCCTTCGCCGCCCGCGCCGCCTCGTCCAGGCGACCGGCCTGGTTCAGGCCGAAGGCGTTGCGAAGCATCGCTTCCAAAGAGAACTGTCCCGGATGTCGCATCGCCGCGTATCGACCCATCGCTCCTGGGAATCGCCTGCCGGCCAGGTGTCGGACCGTAGACGGGAATCGGCCCTTGCGCGCCCGGGCCGGGTTTGTGACACATAGGGCGATTACACCCGCTATAGCAACATGCGTTCGGTTGGAAGCGCCTGAACGCATGGCGTTGCTGTAGTTTTTTTGAGAGAAGCGCGCATCTTTCCGCGTCCAATCGGACGCGGGAGGGGCTGGTGCAAGGGACCGAAAGTCAGCCATGGGATCCGCCATCGACAATCTGAACACCGTTCGCGACGAAATCGCCGCCGCCGAAACGGATGCCGGACGGGACGCCGGCGCGGTCACTTTGGTGGCGGTCAGCAAGACGTTCGGGGTGGAGCGTATCCAACCGGTCGTGGATGCCGGGCAACGTGTCTTCGGGGAAAACAGAGTTCAGGAAGCAGCCGGCAAATGGCCTGAATTGAAACAGGTGACGCCGGATCTGTCCCTGCATCTGATCGGACCGCTGCAGACCAACAAGGTCAAGCAGGCGGTCGGCCTGTTCGATGTGATTCAAACGGTAGACAGGCCCAAGCTTGCCAAGTCATTGGCCAACGAAATGGAAAAGACCGGGCTGTGGCCCGACTGTTTCATCCAGGTCAATACCGGGGAAGAGCCGCAGAAGGCGGGCGTCCTGCCGGCGGATATCGACGGTTTCGTGGCCGAATGCCGCGATGTGCTTCAGCTTCCGGTCGCGGGGCTTATGTGCATTCCGCCGGTGGACGAGGACCCGTCCCCGCATTTCGCGCTGCTGGCGAAATTCGCGCAGCGCAACGGACTGGCGGGACTGAGCATGGGGATGAGCGCGGATTTTCAGACCGCCGTCATGCTGGGCGCGACCCATGTCCGCGTCGGTTCGGCGATCTTCGGCGCGCGGGACAAACCGCTTTAAGGCGCGGCGCTTTCGGCTGGGCCGACGATCTCGACATCCGAACCGGGTTCCAGGGTCGCGACCAGCGCCACCAGATCTTCCCGTTTCATAGCCACGCATCCTTCGGTCGGTCCGTAATCCGGTCTGGCGATATGCATGAATATCGCGCTGCCTTTCCCGGCGGCGACCGGGTCGTCGTTATAGCCAAGGACGACGATCAAGTCATAAAGCGCGTCCTCCCGCCATAGTTCCTCATGACGGCCCCGATAGGGTAGCTTCACTGGACAATTATAGGCCGGATCGCCCGGATCGTCGCACCAGCCGTCGTCCCGCCCGATCTCCAGAATGGACAGGGCGGTTTGCGGCTGCGGCATCCGGTCCCGGCGCAGGTAAAGATGCCGCACAGGCCATATACCGATAGGCGTTGCACCGTCGCCTTCCCGCTTTTCCAAGCTGTAGCCCGACCGCCCGATGGCACATCGAACGGTGCGCCCCGACGGCAGAGTAAGACGGTCGCCGGCCACTCTGATGCGGACGGTCAAGACGGATCAGCCCTCCCGCTGCATGGCTTCGTAGCGTTTCAGCGCCGACAGCATGGCGGCCGGCACATCTTCCGCCACGGGCGGCCGGATTGCATCCGAAGAGGCGCTTTGCCCCGTGAAGGCTGGTTGGCCCTGAGTCAGGGACTGTTCAGGAAATGAAGCCCGGGACGGCTGACGCAGGCCCAATTGCTCCAGGGCGACGTCGAACGGGTCGGGCCTGGCGGGTGGGGCTTCACGCGGCGGCGGCGTCGCCGATACGCCGATAAACGAATTGGCGGCGGGTGCATCGCCATCGATGTTCAGCGGCATCGGGCCCCCTGTGAAGGCGGGTAGCTGTGATGCCGGGCCTTCCTGCGCATGGCCGCCCGGATTTGGCAACGGCGGCTGACCGCCGGCGGCCAGGCTGCGGACGGGGTCGGTGTCCGATTGGGCAAGCTGGGCCAGGTGCCGCGCCATCTGATCGCTGATCCGCGCCACGCCTCCGAAATCGCCCTGCCGGCGGGCCGGGCCTTGCGCGGCGGCAAGGTCCGTTGCGACCACCTGGTCGATGGAGCCGGACGTGGCGGCGTTATTGGCCGGCGCGCGCGCCGGCGCGGCAATTGCGCCGGCGGCTGGGGCCGCTGCCGGGCCTTGGCTTTGGCCCTGGGCGGCGAAACGCTCCAAGACCGCAGCCTGACGGGGGTCGAGCGCCAGGACAGAGGCCCCGCCGCCTGCGTCGGCGGCGATGCCGGGCGTCGGGCCGGCGGCCTGCTGAACGGGCGCATCCAGCGCTTCCTCGGCGGTGGGGGCGTCGGCACCGCCCAGTCCAAGATAGGCAAGCGCGTGTCCGGTCACATCGTCGCCGGTATGTTCCTCTATCGCGTTGTTCAAGGCGGCGGAGGCCAGACCGAGAGGCCCGCCATAAAGGACGCCGCCCACTAGTTTCGCTCCCGGATCGATCTGATCGTCGGTCAGCGACCTGTATACGGCCCCGACAACCGGCAAATGCTGAAGCGGGTTCACCACGTCCAGGAAGTCGCCGAAGGTCAGGCCGTCGTCACCGAACATGTATTCGTCGCCGACGGCGACTTCCGGTGCGCGCTTATCCTCGTGAACCGTGGCGGCGCTGCCGCCTTCGTTCGGCGTTTTGGCGTCCCGCACCCGCGCCTTCGCGGGATCCGGGGTCATCAGCGACCAGGGCGCGAAGCCCGTGTCGACGCGTTCGAGCGATGTCATCCCAATTCTCCTCTCGACGGTTGGAGAAGCAGGAATGATGCCAGACTCGCAGAGCGTGTTCCTGGCCGTTCCGGCGGCCGGTTTCACACCATTTGTTGAAATCCCCGTGTACAAGGTTCAAGTCGTTGCGAATATCCCCAAATCTACTATAGAAGAATGGCAAGAGAGGGCGGTTTACCCCCGCCCAACGGTTAAAAATGGCCGGAAAGGACGCTTGATGGTCGGCAAGAAAATCCTGCTCGTGGACGATGACGAAGAACTTCGGGTGTCTTTGTCGGAACAGTTGCAGCTTCACGAGGAGTTTCAGACGGTTGGCGTGGGAACGGCCACCGATGCGTTGGAGGCCACGAAGGGCGAGCATTACGACGCGATACTGCTCGATGTCGGCCTGCCGGACATGGACGGGCGCGAAGGGTGCCGGCTGTTGCGGCGCAGCGGCGTGAAATGCCCGATCATCATGCTGACCGCGCACGACACGGACTCGGACACGATCCTGGGGCTGGACGCGGGCGCGAACGACTATGTGACCAAACCGTTCCGGTTGAACGTTCTGCTGGCGCGTCTGCGGGCGCAGTTGCGGCAGCATGAACAAAGCGAGGACGCCGTCTTCACGATCGGCCCGTACACGTTCAAGCCGTCGGCCAAACTGCTGCTGGACGAGGAAAGCAACTCCAAGGTCCGTCTGACGGAAAAGGAGACCGCGATCCTGAAATACCTGTACCGCGCCGGCGACAAGGTGATCGCCCGCGACACGCTGCTGGGCGAGGTTTGGGGATATAATGCGGGCGTGACCACGCACACGCTGGAAACGCATGTCTACCGGCTGCGTCAAAAGATCGAACGCGATCCGTCGAATGCCGAATTGCTGGTGACAGAGCCGGGCGGCTATCGTCTCGTCCCGTAACGATAACGGAATGCCGGTGGAGGGATAGTCCGGCGTTCAGCGGGTTTGGCGCGGCCCCGCCGGGACGCGCCGAACAGGCAAATAAGTGGAAGGACGCCGGTGGCCGACAGCAGCCAGTTTTCCGTCACGTTCTGGGGTACGCGGGGCAGCATCGCCTGCGCAGGTCCGCAAACCGTGAAGTACGGCGGCAATACATCCTGCCTGGAGGTGATGTGCGGATCGAAGCGGTTGGTCTTCGACGCCGGTTCCGGCCTGCCGATGCTGGGCCGCAAGATCCTTGAGACGGAGGGACCCAGGCATACCCAGGTATTCCTGACCCACACTCACCTCGACCACATTATCGGCATGCCGTTTTTCGCCCTGTTTCACATTCCGGGGCTGAACATTCCGGTCCATGCCGGACACCTCAAGCCCATTGGCATGAGCCTGCACGATGTCCTGTCCGACATGATGCGGGCGCCGCTGTTTCCTGTTCCGCCGGAGATTTTCGGCGCCAATGTGTCCTTCGTCGATTTCGAGGCCGGCGAAACGCTGAATCCGCTGCCCGATATCGAGCTTCAGACCGCGCCGCTCAATCATCCGAATGGCGCCTGCGGATACCGGGTCAATTTCGACGGCCGTTCCATCGCCTATATCACCGACACGGAACATTATCCCGACCGGATCGACGAACGCGTCGCGGCCCTGGTGGCGGACGCCGATATCCTGATCTATGACGCGACCTATACGGACGAGGAGTACGAGCGCTTCGTCGGCTTCGGTCATTCCACCTGGCAGGAGGCCGTGAAACTGTCGGATGCGGCGGGCGTCAAGCAATTGGTTCTGTTCCATCACGACCCCAGCCATACGGACGATATGATGGACGCCATCGCCGCCGACGCGGAAGCCGCCCGCCCCGGCACCATCGTCGCCCGCGAAGGAATGACGTTATCGCCGTGACGGCCGCAGGGGGGGAGTGGCGCGGCGCGATGCGGCGGCTTTCGCTGGGGCTTTCCACTTTGCTGGGCCTGCGGCGGCGCGGCTTCTTCATACCCTATCGCTATGCAGACACGGTGCCGCAGACGCCGGCGGCCCAAATCGCCTATCCCGCCCTTAAAGAACGGTTCGACGCGGCAGCCAGCGGATTCGAAGAGTTGCTGGCGGCGATGGAGTCGCTGGGTCCGGCGCTACAGGCAATCGGCCGGGACAGGACCTGTAAGGCGCGCTGGGACCAGGACTGGTTTCCGCGCCTGGACGCGGCGGCGGCCTATACGCTGACCCGCCTGCGCAAACCCGCCCGGATCGTCGAGATCGGGTCCGGCCACTCCACCCGCTTCTTCGCCCGCGCCGTCGTGGATGAAGGGCTCGACACGGCGGTAACCGCTATTGATCCGGCACCGCGCGCCGACATCACGGCGCTGCCCCGGGTCTCCGTGATCCGAGAGGTGGTGCAGAAGGCCGATCGCCGGGCGTTCGCGGCATTGCGGCCGGGCGATATCCTGTCCGTCGATTCAAGCCATATCCTGATGCCGGGGACCGATGTAGATCTTGTCCTGAACGAGATCCTACCCGGCCTGCCGGCGGGCGTCCTTATCCATTTCCACGATATCTTCCTGCCCTGGCCCTATCCCGCGGCCTGGGCATGGCGCGAATATAACGAGCAGCAAGGCGTGGCGGCGCTGCTGGCCGGGTCGGATGACTGGCGGGTGCTCTGGTCCAGCGCCTATGCCGCGCGGTTGCTCTTGAAGCCGGGCCGGTTTTCCACCCTGGACGCGCTGCCGCTGACGCCGGGCGCGCCGGAAAGCAGCCTTTGGCTGATCAAGGAAGGCTGACGGGTTTCTCCGGCGTCTGTCCTATTTGTAGGGGTCCGCCGCGTCGCGCAGGCCGTCGCCGAGGAACTGGAAGGCCAGCACGACCATGATCACCGGCACCGCCGGCCACAGCAGCCATGGATAGAGCGCCACCGCGTTGAAATTCTGCGCTTCGTTCAGCAGCACGCCCCAACTGGTGATCGGCGGACGAAGTCCGAGGCCCAGGAAGCTCAGTGCGGTTTCACCCAGAATCATGCTGGGGATCGCCAGCGTGGCCGACGCGATCAAGTGGCTCATGAAGCTCGGCATCAGATGCTTGCCGATGATCCGGCTGGGCTTGGCCCCCATCAACTGGGCCGCAACGGCGAAATCCTCTTCCCGCAGCGCCAGCAGTTTCGAGCGCACCGCACGCGCCAGACCCGGCCAATCCAGCAGCCCCAGGATGACGGTGATCCCCATGAAGACCAGGATCGGCGACCAGGTCACCGGCATGGCGGCGGACAAGGCCATCCACAAGGGCAGGGCGGGGAAGGAGCGGATCACCTCGATGATGCGCTGGACGATGGAGTCGATCCAGCCGCCGTAATAGCCGGCGACCCCGCCGATCACCATGCCCAGCACGAAGCTGATGGTGATGCCGATCAGCCCGACGGTCAGTGAAATGCGCGCGCCCTGAATGATCCGGGACTGGATATCTCGGCCCAGCCTGTCGGTGCCCAGGAAGAAGAAATGGCCGCCTTCCGCCGGACACACGACGTGGAAGCTGGTCTCCCACAGGCCCCAGAATTTGTATTCCGCACCGTCATAATCGTTGGAGGTGCAGAAGAACCGGATCGGCATCGGCGCGGTCTTGTCTTCGCTATAGACCCAGCGCAGATTCTCCAGATCCAGCTCCACATCGTACTTATAGACGAAGGGGCCGAGAAACTCGCCTTCATGAAAGAAGTTCAGTTCCTGCGGCGGCGCATAGAGGAAATCCGTGTGCCGGTGGGAGAAACTGTAGGGCGCCAGAACCTCGGACACCGTGATCGACAGATAGACCAGCACCAGATAGATGCCGCTGATCAGCGCCAGCTTGTGGCGCTTGAACTTCATCCACATCAGCCGCCATTGGGAGGCGAGATAGTATTTCTCCTGCTCCGGCGTCAGCGTGACGGCCTGATGCGGGTCGAACTTGCCCTTGTTGACGAAATGCCGGAGTTCCTGATCGCCGTTGGCCAGATCGGTCATGGTCTATGCTCCCCGTTCCAGCCTATTTCGCCAAATCCGCGCCAAGGCGTATTCGTGGGTCGAGCGCCGCCAGCGCTAAATCCGAGACCAATGTCCCGATCACGGTCAGCATCGCCAGGAACATCAGAAAACTTCCGGCCAGATACATGTCCTGGCTCTGCAGCGACCGCAGCAGCATCGGTCCGGTGGTTTCCAGACTAAGCACGATAGAGACGATGGCCGACCCGGAGATGATTTCCGGCAGGATATTGCCGATATCGGCGATGAAGGGATTCAGCGCCATGCGCAGCGGATATTTCACCAGGGCCTTGCCGCGGGGCACGCCCTTGGCCCGCGCGGTGACCACGTACTGTTTGTGCAGTTCGTCCAGCAGGTTGGCGCGCAGCCGCCGGATCATGCCCGCCGTGCCTGATGTGCCGATCACGATCACCGGCACCCAGAGATGTTCCAGGATGTTCACGAACTTGTCCCAGGACATCGGCTGATCCTTGAACTGATCGTCCATCAGCCCGCCGATGGCGGTTCCGAAATACTGGTTCGCCAGATACATCAGCACCAAGGCCAGCAGGAAGTTCGGCGTGGCCAGCCCGATGAAGCCGACGAAGGTCAGCGCATAGTCGCCGGGGCTGTACTGCCGGACCGCGGAATAGACGCCGATGGGGAAGGACACCACGTAAACGAAAACGATTGTCGCCATCGAAACGACGATGGTCAGAAAGGCCCGGTCCCCCACCACATCGGCGACCGGTTGCTCATGTTCGAAGGAATAGCCCAGGTTCCCTTGCAGAAGACCGCCCAGCCAGACGAAATACTGCTTTACCAGCGGTTCGCCGAAACCGAATTCCTGCCGGTAGAATTCCAGCCGTTCCTCGCTGATCTCCTCGCCCTGCGCCTGCAGTTCGGTGACAAGCGTGGTCAGATAGTCGCCCGGTGGAAGCTGGATGATGATAAAGACGAAGATGCTGATGACCAGCAACGTGGGAATCATTACCAGGATCCGGTGAGCCAAATATCCAAGCATCGCGTCCTAAATCCCCAAAAATCCTGCTTACCCTAAACCCCGGCCGGTCAGTTCTTCAGAACAACCGCTTCGCGGTCCCACCAGAATGTATCCATACCGTAGATCCCGAAATGCGCGCCCGGATCCCAGTTCCAGATGCCTTCCTGCGGAACATTGTTCAGCCCGTTGCGCACCACGATGGGCTGCAGCACACCGGCGACCAGCCCGATGGAAAAGACATTGTCGCTGTGAATATCCAGCATCCGCCGCCAGATCGCTTCCTTCTGCGCGCGGTCCGGGGCCTGATACCAATCGGCCAGCAGGGCCTTCAACTGTTTCGCCACCGGCAGGTCCACGGGTTCGCCCGCATTGCCGTTGGTTTCGTAATACTGTCCCCATTTCGGCCATTGCAGCTGGATCTGCTGGATCGGCGCCAGCTCCACCGGCGACATGTCGGCCGTCGCGATCCCGTTGTCCCAACCGAAGGAGATGGCCATCTGTGTTTCGCCGGCGAAGACCCGGCGGCGCAGGTTGTCCTGGCTCAACGGCTTGATGAAGGTCTTCACCCCGATCTGCCGCCAGCTGTCGGTGATCAGTTGAAGGACGTCGGTCTCCTCCGTACTGGTGCCGCCGGTCTCGATGATCAGTTCCAGCGGTTCGCCGTTCGGCAATCGCCGGACGCGATCCAGGCCGCCGCGCTTCAGTCCGATCCCGTCCAGCAGGGCGTTCGCCCGCTCCGGATCGAAGTCGGACCAGCGGTCCCTGTAGGCGGCCTGATACAGCGGGCTTTGGGGCAGCAGAGTGTTCTGGCCTTCCAGGGCGAGACCGAAATAGATCACCCGGTTGATCTCGTACCGGTTCACCGCCAGGGACAGCGCACGGCGGAAGTCCGGCTCGCGCATCAGATCGCGCCACATCGGGTCCGTATGGGTCATGTTCGGGAACAGGGCCAGATGGGCGCCCTTGGCGATCCGCCACAGCCGGGTCGAGAAACCGTGTTTCTTCTCGTTCTGCTTCAACAGGGTAAAGTCGTCGAAGCGCAGATAGCGGCCTTGCAGATCGACATCGCCGGTCGCGCTTTTGCCGGCGATCAGCTTGCTTTCCGTGATGTTCAGGATGACCCGGTCGATATAGGGAAGCTGCAGTCCGTTCGCGTCCGCCTTGTGATAGAAGGGGTTGCGGTTGAAAACGAAGCGGTCGGAGGGCGATTTGGTCTCGACCACCCACGGCTGCAGCACCGGCAGATCCGGATTGTCATTGCGGTAAAGACGCCCGCGCTTGGTGTGGACCGAGGCCCAGCTGCGCTGCCCCTTTTCCTCCACCATGGCCTGAATGGCTTTGGTGTCGCCATAGTCGATATGGAACTGTTTCAGATAATGCGCCGGCGCGTAGATGTATTTCGGCGAGGCGCCCGCCAGACCCGGCAGGAAATCCGGGTTCGGATGCGGCCAGGCGTACCGGATCGTGGTTTCGTCGATCACGGTCACTTGCGGATATTCGCCGCGCACCTTCATGAAGGCGGGCGGGCCGACCGGATACAGTTCCGTATTCTTGGCCATGTCCTCCCACCAATAACGGAAGTCTTCCGTGGTGAAAGGGTGGCCGTCGGACCATTTGTGACCTTCGCGCAGGTTCAGTGTGAAGACCCGCTCGTCCTCGACATCCACCGACTGCAGGATGTCCGGCGTCAGTTCGAACCGTTCGTCGTACTTCACCAGCCGGGCATAGCCGTAGACGGTCATCTGCCGCGTGTCCTTGGCGCGGCGCATCAGCATGCGGATGTCGCCGCCATGCTCGCCCACCGCCTTGCCCGTCGCGGCCAGGTCGACGATCAGCGGCTCGCGGGGCATGCGTTCTTCGATGGGCGGAAGCGTCTCGTCGATCACCGCATGGCCGAGCGACGGCGGGTCCAGAAGCTCCAGCGCCGATGCCGGTCCCGCCGCGGCCCAAGCCGTCAATCCGGCGGTCGTTACGGTAAGTGCAAGGCGGCGGGTCAGCGTTCTCATGCGGCCAGCTCCGACAGGTTGGCGTCCGGCAGGGCGCGGACGAAGTGCCCGCCGCCCAGATCCCGCAGCACCGGCGCGACCCCTTCATGCTCGCCGAAAGGATGCGGCCAGACGCTGGGTTCCGAGGCTTTTTCACTCATCAGGTGCGCGAAATCCAAGGGGTTGTCGAGATTGGGGTCCGGCACCGCGGTCAGCAGCCCGCGCGTGTAGGGATGCACCGGGTTCCGGAACAGAAGGTCGCGCGGCGCAAGTTCCACAAGCCTACCGCGGCACATCACCATGATGCGGTCGGCGATATAGTCGACCACCGCCAGATTGTGCGACACGAAAATATAGGTCAGGCCCAGGGTTTCCTTCAGATCCTTCAGCAGATTCAGGATCTGCGCCTGGATCGAAACGTCGAGCGCGGAGACCGGCTCGTCGCAAATCAGGATCTCGGGCCGCAGGGCCAGCGCCCGCGCGATACCCAGCCGCTGCCGCTGACCGCCGGAGAAACTGTGCGGATAGCGCTTCAGGTGGCGCGTATCCAGGCCGACCAGCTCCATCAGTTCCTGCACCAGTTCGATCCGTTCCTTCGGTGTACCGATACCGTGGATTTCCAGCGGTTCCGCGATCAGATCCAAAACCGTCATACGCGGATTGAGCGAAGAGAAGGGGTCCTGGAAGATGAACTGCATCCGCTTCCGGAAATCCAGCAACTCATTCCCTTCCAGGGCCAGAACGTCGATTTCATTGCCCTGGTCGTGGAAGGTGACGCTGCCGTTGTTGGGCGCCAGCGCGCGCATCAGGATCTTGCTGAGCGTCGTCTTCCCGCAGCCGGATTCGCCCACCAGGCCGAGACACTCGCCGCGGCGCAGTTCGAAACTGACGTTGTCGACGGCGAGGATCCGGTTCTCCTCGCGCTTGCCGAACAGGCTGCCCTTTTTGATCGTGTAGCTCTTCTGAACGTCGGATACCGTCAGGATCGGCGCACCGAGCGCGTTCCCGTCGGGGGTTTCCGCCTTCGGTTCGGTCAGGTGTCCGCCGATCCTCGGCTTGATCTCGCGGATTGGGATCAGGCGCTCGCCCGGCTCCATGTTGAAGCGGGGCACGGCGCGCAGCAAGGCTTGCAGATAGGGATGCTCGGCCTGCCGGAAGATGTGGTCCAGCGTGCCGTGTTCCATGACTTCGCCGTGATACATCACCACGACTTCCTCGGCCATGTTGGCGACCACGCCCAGATCGTGGGTGATCATCAGAATGGCCATGCCCAGTTCCGATTGCAGATCCCGGCCGAGTTTCAGGATTTGCGCCTGGATGGTGACGTCCAAGGCGGTGGTGGGCTCGTCGGCGATCAAAAGCGCCGGGTGGCAGACCAGGGCCATGGCGATCATCGCGCGTTGGCGCAATCCGCCGGAAAGTTCGAACGGATAGGTCCGTATCGCGCGTTGCGGGGAGGGAAAGCCCACCCGCGCCAGCATCTCCTCGGCCATCTCGATCGCGGCCGCCCCCTGGACGCCGCGATGCAGTTCCAGGGCCTCGCAAATCTGATTGCCGACCGTATGCAGCGGCGACAGCGAGGTCATCGGCTCCTGAAAGATGATAGAAATCCGCCCGCCGCGCAGCGCGCGCATGTGCGATCCGTCGCGGTCCAGGCCGGCGATGTCGATGGAAGATCCAGGTTTCTCCGGATCCGAAAACAGGATCTGTCCGCCGGTAATGGATGCGGATTTGGGTAGAATCCCCATGATCGCCTGACTGACGACGGACTTTCCCGATCCGGATTCTCCAACCAGCGAAACGGTGCTGCCCGGGCGGACCCTGAACGACACGCCCTTGACCGCGTCGATGCGCCCTTCGGGCAGATCGAAGCAGACCTTCAGATCGCGAACTTCAATCAAGTTGTCCGGCATGTGCGGACATCTCCCCTAACCTCGGACCGGGCCCAAGGCTTTCAAGTGTGCTGTCGTCGCCAGTCGACCTACCCCAGTACTGGCACGGCAATGCTTCACATAGTGTTAACGCGCGTCAAGTTTGTGTTGCCAAATAGGAACCGGTCAGAGCCTCGCATCATCCATCCGGATGCCCAAAGCGTTGAAATTCTCCTGTGTCGGAATGTCGATTGTCAGCTCCTTGTCCAGAACCTGTTTCGCCGCGATTCGGGCGATGGGCTCGAACCCGGCCAGACCGGAATCGACAACCACTTTCTGCCGGCTGTCCTTGAGGTTGAGCTGCATCCATCCTTTATCGCTTTTTCGTCGTGTGGCGTAATACCGCAGCTTCACGGACTGCAGATCGTCCCAAGCCACGGATCTGGCAATCGGCCCGGAGACGTGCACCCCCGACGCATCGACCGATACGCCGGTCACGAATTTCAGAAGTGTCTTCGCGCCGAAGGCGACAAACAGCGCGCCGCAGGCGAGGAAAATCCAAAACAATACCGGCAGCGGGTCCAGAAACAGGACAGGCCCCAACGTCACCGCCGATCCGATCACGGCGCGGGCCATGTCCGCATAAATCGGTCCCCGGTCGTAGGAATACTGCTGGGACAATGTGCTTACACCATAGAAAGCGCTTCGAAGGGGTCGCACCAGGCCGCGGCCGGATGGTCGGCAAGGACTGTGACGAAGCTTTCCAGGAATTGCCAGCATTCATCGTCGTGGACGATGTGATGCGTCATCAGCCCGGTGGGCTCATCCAGGATTTCCCCTGTACGCCGCGCCGTCAGATGCCCGGTAATCTGCCCCAGCGCCGTTCCGGCGCCGACGAACCCCCGGGTGCTGCGCCAAGCGATGATATCGCAGTGCGTATCGATCCAGCGAAGGCCGGATTCCGGGCGCATCTTGCGTCTGTAGGTGCTGAGGCCCCGGATGCCGGCTTCGGACAGTCTGGGCGGATAGCCGTCAGCGATCCGGTTCCAGGGCGGTACCAGAACCGGCCTGAACCGGGGTCCGAAATGATCCGCCATAAGCACCCTGCCGGCGTCGATCTGCTGCAGTGCGTCGGCCTCGTCCCGGGTATCGGGAAATTCGCATTTTTTCCGGTCCGCGGGTGCGCGGTTTGTATGTTCGAACCCGTGCTGCAGAACGGTTGCGCCCGGAAAGGCGTCCAGAAATCCCGGCAGCAGGCCGCTGACCGATGCCGGAATGACCGCCAGGGACATCGGCGCACCCTGCGCGGTATCCAGCAGGCGCCGCAGTTTGGGACCCGGGCGCGTCGCATCGTCGTCCCGCCACCAGAACCGCGCCGTCCGGCCCGCACGCCGCCAATGGTCCAGTTCCTGAACCAGGGCGTCCCAGTCTTCCCGATCTCGGTCGCCTTGCACCAACCCGGCCCTAACCTTTCAATCCTTGCGCGGCCGTCAAAGCAGCCGCACCCTCTTGCAGACATTTCTCCACGATCCGGGCCGTCCGCGCCGCACCGTCGAGGTCAATCCGGGGCCCGCCCGTCATTCCGGCCCCCGGTTGCCTAAACGATCTTACCGAATTCCACATCAGTTCAGGGGTTAAATTCCGCGCGTTCAGAACCGTCGCGCCGAACAGCTCCGCCATCCGTTCGGCGCGCAAGGTCTGCTCCTGCTGCCCCGCATCGGCGAACGGCGTCAGGATCGCGGGGGTGCGCGTCGCCATCAGATCCACCGCGGTGTTGTAGCCTGCCTGACTGATCGACAATGCCGCCTGGGCCAGTTCGGCGCGGAAATCCGGCGTTGCCTCTTCCAGACTGACATGGCCGGGCAAGGTCCCCTGGGCCGGAAGGGCCAAGCGGGCGTTGCGGCCGATCCGAAGCCGCCAGCGGAAGCGTTCGGCCCCCGCCTGCCGCGCCGCATCAAGCGCGGTCCTGTAAAGGTCCGCGCCGACCGCCCCGCCCCCTGCGGAGACCAGAATGTCGTTCTTCCGTTCGCCGGGCCAGGGCATGTGCAGTTCCGGCGACACATATCCTGTGTAAAGAACCGGGCGGGAAACGGCGTCCGCCCGCGCGAAGGACAGGGCCAGTTCCGCAACTGCGGGATCGCCGTGAACCAGAACGCCGTCGAAATATGCGGCGATCCATTCCAGTGTTTCCGCGATCCGGTCAGCGCGGGTCTTCGGCTGTAGGATGTCGCGGATCGAACTTAAGACAACCGCGCCGCGCCGGCGTGCGTCTTCCAGCAACGGGATCAGCTCCCGCCGGAATTGACGCCGGGCGAAAGGAAATCCTTCCACCAGCAGGACCGCGGGGTCCGCCGTGCGGAAGGCGTCGCGCAGCCGGTCAAGGCGGCGGCCCCAGAAAGCGTCGTCCACCGCCGCGCCCCGCATATCGACCAGACCGCTGAAACCGGCGTCCGCCGCCCGAAGGTCCGGCAGGCCCACGACCCTGTAACCGACGGTGGCCGGGTCCACGGACTGTTCGCCGGTCGCCATGGTGACCGGGAGGCCCCGGCCGGCGCAGGCCGTGGCGATGGCGTCCATCCGCTGTTGGTGGCCGATCCCCAGCAGATGCTGGACGTGAATGAAGAGGCCGCCGGTCATGATCCGTCCCGCTCTGCCCGGCCCAACGGAATGTTCAGCGTTACGACTTTTGCGCGGCCCAGTGCGCCAACCTCGAACAGATGGCAGCAGCCGCCGCGCAGTTTTTCGGGGGGGTCCTGTTTCATGTCCCATCCGGTGGCCAGCGCGTAGAGCGCCCGGATGACCGCCTTGTGGGCCACGGCGATGCGCGGTTGACCACGCAAGGCGCATTCGGCCAGGAATGGCCGCAGCCGCGCCGCCAGCATCCGGGGCGATTCACCGCCCGGCGGCAGAAAGTCCAGCCCGGCGGCCTCGTTGGCGCGCATCGCGGCCCCCAACTCGCGGCGCAGGTCCGCCAGCCGCCGGCCTTCCCACGCGCCGAACGACAGTTCGACCAGACGGTTGTCCACGGCGGCCTCCCGGCCTGAGAGGATTTCCGCCGTGCGGCGCGCCCGTTGCAGGGGGCTGCACAGGATTTCCCATTCCACGGCCTCCGCGGGCAGGGTCCATGTTCGGGCCAGGGCGACGCCCTCCGCCGACAGGGGCTGGTCGCTGCGGCCCTGCAGGCGCTTGTCGGCGTTCCACTGCGTCGGCGCGTGGCGGAGGATGGCCAGACGGGTCATTCGGTCGCCGCCCGCGTCAGGTCCACAAGACAGTCGTTCAGCGCCGCTGCGGCGGCTTCCAGACTGTGCCGGCGGGCGGTGTTTTCCTGCGCGGCCTCGCCGTGTTCTTTCCGCAAGGCCGGGTCCGCCAGATACCGGCCGACCGCTTGCGCCAGGGCCCCGGCGTCTCCCATCGGGACCAGAATGCCGGTTTCGCCGTCCCGGATCATATTGGCGACCCCGGCGTTCCGGCCCGATACGGCGGGCAGGCCGGCGGCCTGGGCTTCCAGCAGGCTCAGGCCGAAAGCCTCGTTCAGGCTGGGCCAGACGGCGATGTCGCAGGCCCCGTGTACCAAGGCCAGCTCTTCCGCTGGCAGCGCCCCCAGAAAGGCCGCGCCCGGCGCGAAACCATACATCGCCTCGACCCGGCCGCGCGCCGGACCGTCGCCGACGATCAGCAGATCCCAGTCCGCCGATTTGACCTGCTGCAGCGCCTCGGCGAGCAGGCGGTAGGAGTCCTCTTTCACATCCGCGCGCATCATCGCGGCGGCGATCAGCCAGGGCCGGTCCGGGTTCAGGCCGAATTTCGCCGCCAGGGCGCGCCGCGTCTCCTCCCGGCGTCGCCGGGCCCGCGGATAGGTGGCGATATCGGTGAAGGGTGCCAGATGACGTTCCCGCGCGCCCGGTTTCAACAATGGGGACACGCAGTCCGCGTCGCTGGGATTCAGGTAGAAAACCGCGTCGGCCCGGGCGAGCGCCCCGGCTGCCGCCGCATGCCAGGCCGCCCAGGGGCCGGTGCGCCGTTTCGGCGCGTGGCTTGGCTCGGCGACGGCATAGGGTATGCCGAACTCGCGGCACAGGACCGGGCCGATCAGGTCGGGGGCCTTGTGATAGAGGTGATAGGTGAACCACAGATCGGGAACGCCCGCCTTTCGGTAGTGCCGGATCAGATCCTCCGCCTCCAGGGCGGCGCGCGCCTCGAATCCGGACTGATGGTCCCGGTCCCCGACCCCGTCCCAGACGCGCAGACCGGACGCCAGCGCGACCCGGTGCCCGGCCATTTCCAGGGCGGCCATCAGCAGGCGCGCCATGCGCCGGTCCCCGGACGGCACCGGATGATGCGGCGGTTTCATCGGGGCGTAGAAAGCGATCCGCATTCCCTATGGCCCGGTCCCATCCGGTCCCATTGCGCTCTCGTCCCCGGTCCGCCGGTCCAGACCGAAACGCGCCGCAAGGGCGGCGACGCATGTCTCAACATCGAACTTTTCCCGGACCGTCGCTTCGCCCGCCGCCGCCATGGCGGCGCGCCCGGCCGGGTCCCGAAGCAGTCGGTCGATGGCGGCGGTCAGCGCCGGCACGTCGCCGGGCGGCGCCAGGACGCCGGTCCGGCCGTCGTCGATCAGTTCCGGCACGGCGGAGAC
>JANQIT010000196.1 GCA_028282025.1 Hwanghaeella sp.
GGGCGCGCAGATGGTCCGCGAAGTCGCTTCCAAGACCAACGACATCGCCGGCGACGGCACCACCACCGCGACGGTTCTGGCCCAGGCCATCGTCCGCGAAGGTTCCAAGGCGGTTGCCGCGGGCATGAACCCGATGGACCTGAAGCGCGGCGTCGACATGGCGGTGGACGCCGTTGTCGCCGACATCGAAAAACGCTCCAAGAAGATCAAGACTTCCGAAGAAGTCGCGCAGGTCGGCACCATTTCGGCCAATGGCGACGCGGAAGTCGGCGAAATGATCGCTGAAGCGATGCAGAAGGTCGGCAACGAAGGCGTCATCACCGTTGAGGAAGCCAAGGGCCTGGATACCGAACTGGACGTCGTCGAAGGCATGCAGTTCGACCGCGGTTACCTGTCACCGTACTTCGTCACCAACAGCGACAAGATGATCTGTGAGCTGGAAAGCCCGCTGATCCTGCTGCACGAGAAGAAACTCTCCTCGCTGCAGGCGATGCTGCCGGTGCTGGAATCGGTCGTCCAAAGCGGCAAGCCGCTGCTGATCATCGCCGAGGACATCGAAGGCGAAGCGCTGGCCACCCTGGTGGTCAACAAGCTGCGCGGCGGCCTGAAAGTCTGCGCTGTGAAAGCTCCGGGCTTCGGCGATCGCCGGAAAGCCATGCTGGAAGACATCGCGATCCTGACCAACGGTCAGGTCATCAGCGAAGACCTCGGCATCAAACTGGAAAACGTCACCATCGACATGCTGGGTTCCGCCAAGCGGGTCTCCATCACCAAAGACGAGAGCACCATCGTCGACGGTTCCGGCAAGAAGAAAGACATCGAAGCCCGTTGCGGTCAGATCCGCCGCCAGGTCGAGGAAACCTCCTCCGACTACGACCGTGAGAAGCTGCAGGAGCGTCTGGCCAAACTGGCTGGCGGTGTTGCCGTGATCCGCGTCGGCGGGGCGACGGGAGTCGAAGTGAAAGAGCGTAAGGACCGTGTCGATGACGCCATGCACGCGACCCGTGCAGCGGTTGAAGAAGGCATCGTCCCCGGTGGCGGTACGGCACTGCTCTATGCCGGTCGCGCCCTGAACAAGCTGGAAGCCGGTAACGACGACCAGAATGTCGGGATTTCCATCGTCCGTAAGGCAATCACCGCACCGGTCCGTCAGATCGCCGAGAACGCCGGTGAAGACGGCGCGGTCGTCGCTGGCAAGCTGAGCGAAAGCAAAGCCATGACATGGGGCTTCGACGCGCAGGCGGGCGAGTATACCGATCTTGTGAAGGCCGGTATCATCGACCCGGCCAAAGTTGTTCGTGCGGCTCTGCAGGACGCGGCCTCGGTCGCCGGTCTGCTGATCACCACGGAAGCCATGGTTGCGGAAAAGCCGGACGACAAACCGGCAGCCCCGGCAATGCCTGACATGGGCGGCATGGGCGGCATGATGTAAGTCAGCCACGCTTTATAGTTTCGCGTACCTGGAGAGGGCGGTGCCACGGCGCCGCCCTCTCTGTTTGGCGATGCTAACCCGTGGTCAGCACGAATACCCCGCCAAGAATGACCAGCGCCCAACCGAGTCGGGCCTTCACGTTGCCTTCACCCAACAGCAGACTGCCGAGCAGTACAGTCAGAACGACGCTTAACTCACGCAGTGGGGCTACATAGGCAACGGGAGTGAAGGTCAGCGCATAGAGCGCAAGAATATAGGCAAGCGGGTTCGTTATCGCGACCGCCAGCACCGCGCCTTTGTGCTGCGTCCAAAGCCGAGCCACTTGTGCGCGGCGTTTAAGGGCAAGCGGGCTGAGGATCACTGTCCGTCCGACACTTGATGCGTAATCGAGAAGCAGCGGCGGGATGGTGAGTGAAGCCACCGCGTACGCATCCCACACCGTGTAACTGCCGATCAGGCTTCCTGCGGCAAGCCCGAAGAGCAGGGAGGGCAGGGACGAGCTGCTACCTTGGCGCTTTGCGCCGCCGGAAAGACCAAACACGCCCCCGATGATGATCGCACCGCCGAGCGCCATCTGTGCGCTTACTGCCTCTCCCAGCAGAAGAACGGCGAGGGACACGGAGAGCAATGGCCCAGTGGCACGTGCGGTCGGATAGACAAGTGACAGATCCCCGACCCGGTATCCGCGCTGTAGCAGCAGGAAATAGGCGAGATGCAGCACCGCGCTGCCGACGATGAAGACCCAGGCAAGGGCGCTGAAAGCAGGCCGTTCGATGACGATCAGTGTAATCGCCAGAGGCAGGTAAATCAGACAGGCGAGCAATGAGAAGAGCCAAACGAGCTCAGGGCCGGCGGCGAGCCGTTTGACCAGGAAGTTCCAGACGGCGTGACAGACGGCGGCGGCAAGAACCAGGACAAAACCGAATAGGGACATGTGGGTACCTCAAGGACGCAATGGGTTGAAGGCACGGTTTTTCCGTGTCCTTCCATCCCCCCTGGTCTTTTCGTCCTTGGGTGTCTGCCGTCTCGGCTCATAACGGCGCTCGGTGCAGACCTGCCGACGCTCAGCGCGCCCTCAGCGGAACCCTAGCCGCACATGGAAAGGAGCGCTCAGGATACCGCGTCCGGGCGGACGGGCAAGCCTCTCCGGTAAAACTGCGAATGCAACTTTGGCATCGCCCTTTTGCTTTCGCACATGGCCTATGCTACGCCCGCCTGAACCCTGTCCCCACGCCAGCGATCGATTTCAGATTATGCACGATATTGACACGGACCGCGTCGTCGATGCTCTCCGGGAAGCCGCCGCCTTTGACGTTCTGCCGCGCTTCAACGCCCTTCAGCGCCATGAGGTGATGGAGAAGAAACCCGGCGATGTGGTCACCGTTGCGGACCTGGACGCGGAACACCGGCTGACGCGGCTGCTGCCGGGCCTGCTGGCAGGCTCCGTCGTCGTCGGGGAAGAGGCTTACGCCAAGAACCCGGACATCCTGAACCTGTTGGAAGAGGACAGGCCCGTCTGGCTGATCGATCCCATCGACGGCACCAAGAATTTCGCCGACGGCAACGCCACCTTCTGCATGATGGTGGCCCTGGTGGAAAAGGGCGAAACCCTGATGAGTTGGATCCACGATCCGACCCAGTCGCGCACCGCGATTGCGGAGAAGGGGGCGGGCGCCTTCCTTCTTCACGACAACGCGGATACCCAACGCCTTAAGACCGCGGCCGATCTGCCGTTTGGAGAGATGACAGGTCAGATCAATTACGGCTGTTTCCCGGAAAGCGACCGGCCGCGCAAAAAGGAAAGCTTCGTCAAATCCTTCGGGCTGGTGAACCGGCTGCGCTGCGCCGGTCACGATTTTCTGTCCCAATGCCTCGGGGAACGCCATTTCGCGCTCTACAACCGGCTGTGGAGCTGGGACCATGTGCCCGGCGTGCTGTTGCTGCGGGAATCGGGCGGACATGTCGCCCGGATCGACGATCGGCCCTACCGGCCCGAGGACCGCGTTCGCTCCTTGCTTACGGCGGGGAGTCGGGAAAACTGGGACGAACTCCGTCGACTGATTGAGACCGCGTAAGCTCCAGATCCGTTCCCACAGGTAGGTCTTGGCCGGAAATGCCGAAACTGATTGCTTTTGCCGGTTTGCCCGGTGTTGGAAAAACGACATTGGCGCAATATTTGGCCAGAACGCTCGGTGCAGTATATTTGCGTATCGACACCATTGAGCAAGCCTTGGCTCTTAGCTCGGCAAGAGTGCCGCGAAGTGAAGACGCAGGCTATCAAGCAGCGTTTCATGTCGCGAAAGACAATCTGATACTCGGTCGGGATGTGGTCGCGGACTCTGTGAATCCTATTGAAGAATCTCGACAAATGTGGGCTCAAACCGCGTCTCAGTCGAACGCGCGCCTTGTTCAAGTCGAGGTCATCTGCGCCGACACTGCCGAACACCGGCGCAGGGTTGAAAGCCGGTCATCGGACATCGAAGGCCTGCGCCTCCCCACATGGGATCAGGTTCAGGGCCGCACTTATGCGCCTTGGACAACCAACCGAATAATCATCGATACGGCGCGGAAAACCATTAATGCCGCCTGCGCCGAAATGCTGCGGAACGTGGAAAAGTAAGACGCCGGCGTCCCACTAAAGGCTTTGATGTTCGCAAAATGGTGCGGACCTTCGTCAATTCCTTGATTCCAAACCGACACGGCCAATATGGACCCTGTCGCCGAAACGTGCGATTAGCCTGTCCTGAATCCTCAAACAAATGAACCGGCGCATGTCCGCGCCTCCAAGAACTCAGCAATCCGGGAGAGTGTTTCCAATGGCGAAAGTCGCATTTATCGGTCTTGGTGTGATGGGATATCCGATGGCGGGTCACCTGAAAACCAAGGGGGGCCACGACGTTACGGTCTATAACCGCACCGCAGCGAAAGCGGAAAAGTGGGCCGGCGAATTCGGCGGGTCCTTCAAGACCACACCGCGCGAGGCGGCGGAAGGGTGCGAAATCGTCTTCAGCTGCGTGGGCAACGATGACGACCTGCGGTCCGTAATGCTGGGCGAAGACGGCGTTCTTGCCGGCATGGCGTCCGGCAGCGTGATCGTCGATAACACCACGGCCAGCGCCGAGGTCGCCCGCGAGCTGTACGCCGCCGCGAAAGAAAAGGGCGTCGGCTTCATCGACGCGCCCGTTTCCGGCGGCCAGGCCGGCGCGGAAAATGGCGTGCTGACCGTCATGTGCGGCGGCGACCAGGCCGACTATGCAAAGGCGGAACCGGCGATCATGAATTTTGCGCGCGCCAGCCGCCTGATGGGAGACAGCGGGGCCGGGCAGTTGACCAAGATGGTCAACCAGATCTGCATCGCGGGCCTGTTACAGGGCCTTTCGGAAGGAGTGAATTTCGGCAAGCGCGCCGGACTGGACATGGGTGCGGTCATCGACGTGATCTCCAAAGGCGCCGCCGGTTCCTGGCAGATGGAAAACCGGGCCGGCACGATGGCGCAGGGCGAGTTCGATTTCGGCTTTGCGGTGGATTGGATGCGCAAGGACCTGTCGATCTGCCTGGGAGAATCCAAGAACAACGGCGCGCGCCTGCCGGTCACCGCCCTGGTGGATCAACTCTATGCCCAGGTTCAGGCGCGCGGGGGCAACCGCTGGGATACCTCCAGCCTCGTCCACCTTCTGATGAACGACTAGAATGGGGTTTCATGACCGCCGCCATTGAAGAGGCCACCGTCGCGGCCATCAGCGACTGGATCATCGAGTCCGCCCTTGTCGGGATCGATGCGGACCGTCTCGTAAAGGGGTTCTGCGAACGCCTGAACGAGGCGGGCATTCCGGTCGCGCGGGTGCATGTCGCCTGCAGCTTCCTGCACCCCATGTTTCGCGCCTTCAGCGTGACCTGGAGTTCGGCGCGCGGCGTGGAACGCAGCCGGTTCACCCACGCCGGGGGAAACACGTCAGCCTGGCTGAGCAGCCCCTTCAAAGCGCTTCTGGATGAAAACCGCCAGGAAATGCGGTTCCGCATCTATAAGAAGGAAGGTCTGAACCAGTTCCCGGTTCTTCAGGAATTCCGGGAACAGGGCTATACTGACTATCTGACCTGCACCATTCCCTTCACTTGGCCGGTGGAAAAGGCGAACGATATCCTGGACGGGGCGCTGACCAGTTGGGTGACGGATCAGGCCGCCGGCTTCACGGATGCGCAACTGGCGGTGCTGCGGCGGCTGCTGCCGCGCCTGGGGATCGGCCTGAAGACCTATGTGCGCGAACTGACCACGCAAAATGTGCTGTCGGCCTATCTCGGCACCCATGCGGGGGAGCGCGTGCTGAATGGGCAGGTGAAGCTTGGCGACGGTGAGGAGATCAACGCCGCTATCTGGTTCAGCGACCTGCGCGGCTCTACGGTTTCGGCGGACCGGATGCCGGCGGCGGACTTCCTGTTGCGGCTGAACCGCTATTTCGACGCGACTGCCGGTGCGGTCCTGGACCATGGCGGAGAGGTTCTGCGCTTCATCGGCGATGCGGTGCTGGCGATCTTCCCCATCGCCGGGCCGGGCGGGGCGGAGAGGGCGACCCGCATGGCCGTCGCGGCGGCGCGCGATGCGGTAAAGCGGATCGACCGGGAGAATGAAAACCCGCCAGAGGAGGACCAGGTTCCGCTGGAGTTCGGTCTGGGACTGCATGTCGGCGATGTGCTGTACGGCAATATCGGCGTGCAGGAGCGGGTGGAGTTCTCGGTGATCGGCCATACGGCGAACGAAGTCGCGCGTCTGCAGGACCTTTCCAAGGATCTGGACCGCACGATCATCGCGTCGGATGCCTTTTCATCCCTCGTTCAAACCGATTGGGAATCAATGGGAAGCCACCAACTGCGCGGTGTCGCGGAACCGCAGCCGGTTTATGCGCTGCGGCTCGGATAGAAAATCGGCTACCCGGCCATCCCGGACCCCGCGAACTGTTCCAAACCGTCGGTGATTTCGTAGTAATCGCCCTTGTCCGCCACGAAAATATGCGCCGTCACCGACAGGCCGGTCGGCGCGTCCAAGCATCCGACATTGATGCTGAGCGTGGCCCCGCCGTCATCCCAGAACATCGCGGATCCGCAATCCCCGCAAAATCCCCGGCGGGCCGCCTTGGAGGATTGAAACCACTTCAGAGTGGACTGCGCCAGAAAGTGGACGTCTTCCCGCTGCGCCGTAGCCGCCACCACGTAGTTGCCGCTTTGCCGCCGGCACTGACCGCAATGGCAAGCGTGGGTGTCGGCCAACGGTCCCAAGACGTTGAAAGCCACGGCTCCGCACAGGCAACGGCCGGAGGTTCGTTCGATTGGCGCTGACATGAGTTGCATCCCTCCTGGTTAGGGTCCTGGCCCGATTGTACCGCGCCGGAGATGCTCCATCCAAACCCTCAGATCGTCCGATCAGTCGGGGCCGTTCAGCCGGCGCAGCCGCTTCTCCACTTGCCGGCGTTCCCAATCCGCGCCGAACAGGGAAAAGATCTCGAACACCGCAAGCCCGTGCGAGGCAACGCCCACGCCCCAACCGAGCATCGGCCAAAGGAACCAGGGATAGCCCGCCCCGGTCAACAGCCAAATCGCGGCCATCGCCGCAATACAAAGAACATAGATCGCAAGATGGTTATAGAACCCTTTGATATCGCGGACATATTCAAGCGCGTCGCGTTCATCCTGCGACACATCCCGGGACTGATACATTTTGTGCTCCTCGGCTAGGGTGGCGACATCCACATCCAGTACCGAGGCAAGCGCGTTCAAGGTTTCCAGGCTGGCATTGCCGTTCCGTTCGATCCGTTGCACGGTTCTGGTCGACAGGCCGCTCAACTCTGCCAGCGTTTCCTGCGACCATCCCTTTTCGAGACGCAACTTCCGAACTAGCATACTTGGTCTCCTGTTCCGGTACCGCCCCGGTGAAAGATAGATCGACCATCACGGGATGTTGCACCACGACAGCAAGCCGTCATCGACACGACAAAGGCCCGACGTCGGGTCTATGTCATGTGTCGGGTACAAGAATTCTTCATGGCGCGCGCCGATGCAACAGGCGTATTCGGCCGGGTAGAGAAGGGCGCTTTCGTAACTTTCCGTCATGGCCGAGAAATCGAAATCCCAACCATTGCCCCTGACCGCCCTGCGCAGTTTCGAAGCCCTGGCGCGCTGTCTCGATCCGGCCGCGGCGGGCGCGGAGTTGAATGTAACGTCTTCGGCAATCATGCATCAGATCCGCCAGCTGGAGGAACAGTTGGGCCGCCGATTGATCCTGCGGGACCGCACGACGGTAACCCTGACACCCAGCGGGCGTATCCTTTTCTCTTCAACGAACAAGGCGCTGACGATCCTGCGCCAGGCGCTGATAGACGTTCGAATGCCCGATCAGACGAATGCGCTCAACGTGTTGATCGTCAAGGACGTGAACCATCCCTTCATCCGGGAACGCATAAACGGGTTCATCACCGCGAACAGCACCGTTTCGGTCAACGTCACCACCGACCCGACGATAGACGCGGAACTGATCGAGTCCTATTCCGCCGTCTTCACAAGCACGATCTTCGATTCGGATCTATTCGATTTCCGGCACATTCACCGGGAGGAACTGCTTCCCTGCTGTAGACCCGACTATCTGAGAACCCTGGCGCAAGCTGCGGATACCGCCGCGCCGGTCAGGTTGCTGACAATTGAGAATGAAGGCGCGGAGCGCGACCGGATCCTCGCCGCCCTGAAATCCGTGGGGATCGGCGCTTTCAACTTCATTTCCTTTCCCACCCGGCACGACGCCGCGCGGGCGGCGATGGATGGAATCGGCATCGCCATGATCGACCGGAACCTCTACCAGGAGGAGATTATCGAGGAAACTTTGACGCCGGCGGGTATTCTCGACGCCCCGCAGATCCGCGACTGCTATCTCGCCGTCCGCAAATCGCACAACGCGGACCCGATCCTCCGCAGTTTCAGCGCGCTGTTTCGGAACCTGCTCGACTAAGCCGGTTTGCGCGCCCGAAAACGAATTCTGACGTAATCCGCAATCCAGTCATCGCCGCCGCGGGACATCACATCGCGCAGGATCGACAGCGTGTTCGATTTGACAGCCGCGCCCTTGCCGTCCGGCAGCCCCTCGAAAATGGACCCCATGAAATGCTCCAGCCAGTGCGCGAATCCCATGGGAAGGGGGGTCAATCTGGGGAACGTATCGATATGGTCGATGTCGAAGCCCGAATTCTGCAGAAGATCACAGAAGGCGGGCGTGGTGGGAAATTCCCACGGGTCGTAGTCCGAGAAATCCAGACCGGCCAATGCAAATCCGTGTTTCAGGGCGACGCGGATGGAGGCGATGTTCCCGTGCCCGCCGAACTCTCCCACAAATCTGCCCCCGGGTTTCAAGGCGCTGTAAACGCCCCGAACCGCATCGGAAATCGGCGGCATCCAGTGAAGAGCGGCGTTGGTGAAAACCGCATCGAATGCGTGGTCGTAATCCAGGGCGCGCCCGTCGCATTCCCGAACCGCAATATCCTGAATCCCCGCAACATCCCGGTCCTGAAGCACCGAAAGGGCCCGCGCATCCGTATCGACGCCCGTCACCGCCGCCCCGGCGGCGGCGATCTTGGTGGCCCAGAACCCTTGGCCGCAACCCAGATCGAGTATCCGCTCGCCCTTCACCGGGCGCAGCAAGGCCATCAGCGGATGGGGATGCTGCGGCGATGCGTCAAAGCGCAGTTCAGGCGTCGGTTTCACGCTCAAGATTGCTTACCCGTTTCCTTATTGTCTTCAAACACCGCCCCGTGCACGGCCACCGAACCCTTTCAGCAGGATGTAACAGATCCTTACTCCCAACCCGGTTCGAAAAGCCGCTTGCTGTAGCTTTCATCCAGGACCTGTTGAATGGCGCTGGTGCTGCCGTCGCCGACTTTACCGTTCGTATGATCTTTTAGAATCTGCGCCATGGAGGCAATCCCCGTCAGGTCGGGCCAGTTCGGCGGGTCCCAAAGAGACCCGCGTTTGGCGGCCTTCGCGCAATGCATGTAAGCCTCCTCCACATGCACACCAACCGCGACGACGGGCTTCTTCCCATCGACGGGGATCTCGCCTAAAAGATCATCGTTATCAACAACATATCCGCGTCCGTTTACGCGCAAAATATCCTCGTAACCGGGAACCAGAAAAAACAGGCCGACTGACGGGTTGAGTATCAGATTGCGCAACGTGTCGGCCCGGCGGTTTCCACTGTATTCCGGGATCAGCAGGCAACGGTCGTCCAACACCCGCACGAAGCCGGGACGCCCGCCGCGCGGAGAGGCATCGCACTTGCCCCTATCGTCGCTGGTCGCCAGCACGGCATAGGTGGAGGCGGCGATCAGGGAACGGCAATGTGCGTCCAACCGGCTCTGAACCTTCTCATAGGTAATGTTCAGCGCGGGTTCCGGCACCAGGGCCCGCAAGGCCTCGATTGACCGGATACGATCCTTAAACCGGGTGGGAACCTCTTCAGACATCGATCTCTCCGCGGCGGTCGTGTTTCGCAATCGGGCCAAACAGGCACGGCAATTGGGTATCTCAGCAAGAAAAATATATTCAGGATCGAAAACTATATTGTCTGGCCCGGCCCGGCGGCCGGGCGTTATAGCAACAGCCGCGCACAAGCCGAAATGTCCGGCTGCACGAAGCATGGAGGATGAAAAACGTGTCCAGAATCTACGAGTCCATCGACCCCAGGTTCCGCGAGTTCATCGAGGAACAGCACCTGTTCATCGTCGCGACCGCGGCGGCGGACGGGCGGGTGAACACCTCCCCAAAGGGTATGGACACTTTCAGAGTGCTGGATGAAAACCGGGTTATCTATCTCGATCTGACCGGCAGCGGGAACGAAACGGCGGCCCACGTTCTTCAGAACGGACGCATCACCTTCATGTTCATGAGCTTCGGCAAAAAGCCGATGATCCTAAGACTGTATGGAACGGCGACGGTCGTTCAGCCGGCGGATTCCGGCTGGGCCGGGCTTTATGAACATTTCGACGAAATCCCCGGCACGCGGCAGATTTTCGACGCCAAGATCGACTCCCTGCAAACCTCCTGCGGGTTCGGCATCCCGCAATATGAGATGAAATCGGAGAGACCGACCCTGCGGCGCTGGAGCGAGGCGAAGGGGAAAGACTCGATGGCGGACTATTGGGCTGAGAAAAACATGCACAGTATCGACGGCCTGCCGACCGGGTTAAACTTCGAGGGACGGGGGTTGGATCGATGAGCGCCGATCTTCTGACCCGCCTGTCGGCCAAAAGCGTTGCCGAACTGTCGGATGCGATGGATACGCTGAGCGGGAAGCAATTCACCCTCTCGCACCGCATCGTGCCGATGGCCGGACAACGGTTGTTCGGTCCCGCCGTAACACTGTTCGTCGATCAGACCCACGAGCGGGCGGCCCACAAGATCGCTTTCGACGCCATTCGGGAAGCCCCATCCGGCGCCGTCATCGTCGCGGGTGTCGAGGATGAATGCGATGCGGCCCTATGGGATTCCGAAGCCTATACTCTGGGCGCGGCGTCGAAGATCTCGGGCTTCGTCACCGACGGGGCCGTCCGTCAGACCCATTTGGCGGAGACGGCGGTATTCGCCGCCGCACGCTCTCCCGCCTCGGCTTTCGGCAGATTGAAGACCATGGCCGCAAACGTTCAGATCGATTGCGGCGGCGTGACCGTCCGGCCGGGGGATTTGATCTCCGGCGATGCGGACGGCGTTATCGCGATTCCGCAGGACCGGCTGGAAGACCTGGCGGCGGCATTGGGATTAGAATAGAGCATGTTGTTCGTCATACACCGCCTGGACGCGCCGGGCATGTCCGAGGCGCGCCAACGTCACCGTGACACCCATGTGGCCTATCTGCGGGAATTCGAACGGCATATTCTCGTGGCCGGCCCGTATCTGGATGAAAAAACGGGTGAGGATCGGGGCAGTATGTTCCTCGTTTCATTCGATTCTCTGAAACAGGCGCAGGATTTCGTCCATCAAGATCCGTTCGCCAAGGCCGGTATCTTTTCGGATATCCAGGTCTGGCCGTGGACCCGTCGCATGGGAACGGCCCAGCTTTCGGAACCAGCCTAACGAGGACCCGCCGGTCGGGAAGGAGCCCTGACGCCCCCCGAAACATCATGCTTTCAGGCGCGTTACGCCTTCATCCCTTTCTCCTCCGCCTTGACCGCATCCCAGCGCCTGTCCATTTCGGTCAGGTCTGCGTCCGCGATGTCTCGGCCTTCCGCACGGAATGACCTTTCCACCGCCCGGAACCGGCGGTCGAACTTCTCGTTGGTCCTGCGCAGCGCGGATTCAGGGTCGACTCCCAACATCCGGGCCAGGTTCGCGACGCAGAACAGCAGATCGCCCACTTCGTCCTCCAGCCGGTCGGGTCCGCCGTCTTGGGCGATCTCTTCGCGGATTTCGCCGATTTCCTCGTCGATATCGCCGAACACCATCTCCACATTCGGCCATTCGAACCCGACCCGGGCCGCGCGCTTGGAAAGTTTCTCGGCGCGGATCAGGGCGGGCAGGGCGGCCGCCACCCCGTCCAGCGCGCTCTCGCTCTGCCCTTTGGCCGCGCGTTCCCGGGCCTTGGTCTCCTCCCACGAGATTTTCACATCGTCCGGCGTTTCGGCGGCCGCATCGGCAAAGACATGGGGATGGCGGCGCACCATCTTGTCCGCGATGCTCTCCGCCACCCCGTCGAAAGCGAATTCCCCGGCTTCCTCCGCCATCCTAGCGTGGAAGACGACCTGCAGCAGCAAATCGCCCAGCTCGTCCTTCAGATCCGCCATGTCGTTCCGTCCGATGGCGTCGGCGACCTCATACGCTTCCTCGATCGTGTAGGGCGCAATGGTCGCGAAAGTCTGTTTCACATCCCAGGGACATCCGGATTCGGGATTGCGCAGGGCAGCCATGATGTCGAGCAGGCGGGTGAGGTTTTCCGTCATGGTGTCTCTCATGCAGGGGCGGGCGCGTGGGGAAGCGCCGGTGCGGAAGGCCCAGTCTAAAGCAACGACCGACCCGATGAAAACGCCGGGTCTCCGGTTCAGACGGTGCTCCGTTCGCTCCAGCGGGCTGCCCCAAGGACCGGCGTTCTTGACTGCGGACGGAAATGATCCTCAGTCTTGCCGAAACGCTGGCGGGCGGCCGGCGGGCTCTCCTCGGTTGGGCCCGCGTTAGAGGAGAGGACTGGATGGAGTTTTCGGGAAAGAACGCCCTGGTGACCGGGGCGGCCGGCGGGATCGGGCAATCCATTGTGCGGAAACTGCGCGCCGGGGGCGCAAACGTCGCCGTCGCGGATAGATCCGTTGAAGGCGTGGAGGCGGAGGCGCACCTTCCCGGCGACCTGTTGGACCGGGACTATGCGGACACTCTGGCGGGCTCTGCCCAGAACGCCCTGGGTGGACTGGATATTCTGGTGAACAATGCCGGGGTCATAACCCGCGGTCCGGTGACCGAAACGTCGGACGCCGACTGGACGCTTTCCATGGGCGTCAATGTGGAAGCGCCGTTTCGGATTTGCCGTGCGGCGATCCCCCTTATGGCGGCGCGCGGCGGCGGGGCGATTGTGAACACAGCATCCTGTTGGGGCGGAAAGGCGCCGGGACCGGACCACGCGCTCTATTGCATGACCAAGGCCGCCATTGCATCGCTGACCCAATGCATGGGAATGGACCATGCGCATCAAGGCGTTCGCATCAACGCCGTCTGTCCGAACGAAGTGAACACGCCCATGCTGCGCAGCGGCTTCGCCATGCGCGGATACGACCCGGATGACGCGGTCGCGGAACTGGGCCAGACC
>JANQIT010000261.1 GCA_028282025.1 Hwanghaeella sp.
ACACGGTGTCGGCGCTGTTGAGGACGACCGACGCCCGCCCATGCCTGGCCAGATCCAGAGCGGCGCACAGACCGACCGGCCCGCCGCCGATGATCGCCACCGGATGGCGCGCGGGTTTCTCGGCGTTCAGGTCCGCCGGGGCGGCGAAGGGAAAGGTCGGATAGTCGAAGGTTTGCAGCATGTCCGAACCCCTTGTCCGGTTTTCCGACTGTCCGGCTTAGGCGGCGGGTTTGTCCCGCTCCAGCGCCGCCCACATTTCGCGGTCGCGGTCGGCTGTCCAGATTTGCGGATGTTCCTGACCGCTGGCTTCCTGATAGGCGCGCGTCACGTCGAAGGGCAGACAGTGTTCGAAAATCACCCAGTGGCCGTATTTCGGCGTCAGGACCTCTACCGTTTCGGCATAGGCGGCGTTGAGGTCCTTGCCGTCGGCGACGCATTTCTCGACCGTGCCGTAAAGGTCGCTGAGGAAGTCGCGTGTACCGCCCACGCCGGCGGCCACCTGTTCCGGCGTCTTCAGCGCTTCGCCGCGGCCCGGGATCATCTTGTCCGCGCCCAGCGCCGTCAGATTGTCCAGGGTGGTCGGCCAGTCGCGCAGATAGGCGTCGCCGGTATAGGGCGTCGCGCCGTATTCCACCATGTCGCCAGCGAAGCAGACCTTGCAGTCGGGTATCCAGGCGACGATGTCGCCCTTGGTGTGACTGCGACCCAGATGCAGCAACTGCACCTCCCGCTTACCCAGCCAGACCGACATCTTCTTTTCGAAAGTAAGGGTCGGCCATGTCAGACCGGGGACCGTTTCCACCTGATCGAACAGGCGCGGAAACCGCCCGACCTCGCTGTCGAAATCCTGTTGGCCGCGTTCGACAATATTTTCGTAGGTCGCCTGGCTGGCGATGATCTGTTCCGCGCCATAGGCCGACGCGCCCAAGACCCGGACCGCGTGATAATGGCTGAGGACCAGATACTTGATCGGCTTGTCCGTGACGGACCGGATCCTGTCGATCAGCTTCTGGGCCTGGACCGGGGTAGCCTGCGCGTCCATAACCAGGACGCCGTCATCGCCGACGATGACGCCTGAATTGGGATCGCCCTCTGCCGTGTAGGCATAGACGTTGTCTGCGATTTCTTCGAAGGTGATTTGCTTTTCTTCAAGGTCGGCGGTGGACGCGAAGGTCGCCATGGTGTCTCTCCCGAATTTCCGGCCGGGCAGGATGGCCGATTATGCTTTCGTACCGCCAGGATCCGGGCTGCGGGATGCTTGACGATGCGGGTAGTTAATAGTTTCATTTGAAACTAAGTCAAGGATAGGGTTGGACGATGCGGGAAGACGATAACCAGGGCGCCGGACAGGCCGCTTCATTGAAGCTGGAGGAGTTCCTGCCCTATCGGTTCTCGGTAATCACCAACCGGATCAGCCGTCATCTTGCGAAAGCCTACGAAAGCCGTTTCGGCATTTCGATCCCGGAATGGCGGGTGATCGCGAACCTGGCGCGCTTCGCGCCGATGACCGCCGGCGAAGTCGCGGAACGCAGCAGCATGGACAAGGTGAAGGTCAGCCGTGCGATTTCCAAACTTGTGGAGGCGGGGCTGGTCATCAAGAACCCGGACAGCGCCGACCGCCGGCGCGGACAATTGCAGCTTAGCGCGGAGGGGGAGCGCATCTTCCAACAGATCGTGCCTCTGGCGCTCGGCTGGGAAGCGCAGTTGCTGGACGGGCTTTCACCGGAAGAACGGCGGTCCCTCAAATCTGTTCTGAATAAGATCCAGTCCGTTCTGGACGATGTAGACGCGTAACTTTCGAAAGGCCCGTTGCGCCGGTTGGGCGCGATGATTTCGTTCTTGACAGAAATTAGTTACAAATGAAACAAATTATACCATAGGGTCCGACCGAATAGAGGCCCACGCGAAGGGAGAGAAATACATGCGCTTAACGAAACGTATTCTTGCCGGCGCGGCGTTCGCCGCCGCGCTGACCGTCGGCGGGGCAGCTGCGAAGGCGGAGACCATCGAACTGAAGCTTGCCCACTTCCTGCCGACCATCAACGGCATGCATGTGGATTTCCTGGAGCCGTGGGCCCGGGAACTGGAGGCGCGGACCAACGGCAAGGTCAAGGTGACGATCTTCCCGGCCGGGACGCAACTTGGAAACATCGCCAAGCTTTACGACAGCGTGCGCTCCGGCGTGGTCGATATTGCGCATGGGCTGCGGGGTATCCCACGCGGACGCTTCGCCAAGACCGGCATTATCGAACTTCCCTTCATGACCGGCAGCGCGGATGCGGCCAGCCGGGCGCTGTGGGCGGTCTATCCGAAATATCTGAAGGATGAATATCCCGGCGTGAAGCTGCTTGGCCTGCACGCGCATAATGGCGGCCTGATCCATACCAGGGACAAACAGGTCGTGACGATGTCCGACCTGAAGGGATTGCGCATCCGCTTCCCCAGCGCGCCGATCAAGGCGATGCTGGAAAGTCTGGGCGCGGTGCCGCAGGGCCTGCCGCCGGGCAAGGTTTATGAAAACACGCAGAAAGGCGTGATCGACGGGACCGTGTTCCCGTGGGACCCGATGCATTCCTTCAAACTGTCGGAAGTGATGAACTATCACCTCGATATGGGCGGGATCTACACGGTCTCCTTCTGGTTCGCGATGAACGAGAAGAAGTACAACAGTCTGCCGGCGGATGTGCGCCAGGCCATCGACGATATCTCCGGCGACAATCTGGTCGGCAAGTTCGGCCCCTGGTGGGACAAGTGGGATAGCTGGGGCGTCGAGAAGGTGCAGGCCAAAGGGGCGACCGTGACCCAACTGTCGCCAGAGGAAGCGGCGCGCTGGAAAGAGGCCACCACGCCGATCATCGACAACTGGCTCGCCGGTCTGGAGTCCAAGGGCGTGTCGAACGCGCGCGAGATCTATGACGCCATGAAGGCGGAGATCGCCAAGGTCGAAGGCAACTAAGGCTCCTCTGACATTCCCTCCAGCCCCCCGCCTGCGGGGAGCCGGAGGGTTTCTTTTGGCGGGCGCGATGATCCAAGCCTCCTTTAAATTCTATTTCCGGCTGACCCGCTGGCTGGCCTATGGCGGCGAACAGGCTGATAACGCCGCCATGGGCGTGACCATTGCCGACATCCTGCTGCGGGCTTCGTCGCGGGCGGTGAATCTGGTCGCGGCGGATTTGGGGATCGAGCCTGTCGGCTGGGCCGTGGAAGGGGTGGTCGAACTGGTGCAGCTTTTTGTCATGGGGGTCGCCTTCGCTGCCCTGCCGTTCGCCTTCATGCGCGGTGCGCATGTTTCCGTCGATTTGTTCACGGCGCGGCTGGCGCGGCGGGTGCAGTCCCTCCTTCAGGCCGCCGCCGCGGTCGTCGCCCTGTGGTTCATGGTGCTGATCCTTCAGCATGGCTGGGTCCAGATGCTGAACCAGATCGAATATGGCGATGTCTCCATGACGCTGGCGATTCCCTATGTCTGGTTCTGGACGCCGTTGCTTGCCGGCGTGGCGATGTCGGTGGGGGCGACGGCGCTGCTGGCGCTGGCGCATGTGGGGTTCGCCGTCTCGGGTAAGGGCGGGGACGTGCTGCTGCGCGCCGGCGCCGCGGTGCAGGACTAGCCCCCGTGTCCGATCCCGTTATCGGCCTTCTCGGATTTCTGGCGACATTAGTCCTGATCGCCTTCGGCGTTCCGGTGGCCATCGCCATGGGGGTTGTCGGCGCCATCGGGTTCGGCATTTTGAACGGCTGGGACGCGGTCGGTTTCATCATGGGCGGCGCCCCGTTCGAAGCAACATTCCCCTATACCCTGTCGGTCGTGCCCCTGTTCCTGATGATGGGGGTCTTCGCCGCCCATGCGGGCCTCTCCGGCAGTCTGTATCAGGGGGTGGACGCCTTTGTGGGCCATCTGCGGGGCGGGTTGGCCATGGCGTCGGTCGGGGCCTGCGCCGGTTTCGGG
>JANQIT010000263.1 GCA_028282025.1 Hwanghaeella sp.
ACGAAGACGCCGATCTGGGCTTCTGCATATGTATCCATGCCTATCCAGGCCCTGCGGAAGGCGCACCGCACGACCATGGACCGACCTGGGCAATCTACGGTCAAGCCGAAGGCGAGACGGAGATGACGGATTGGGAAATTGTCGAACCCGCGCGGGAATCGATCCCGGCCACGGTCAAGAAAACCCGATCCTACACCATGAAGCCGGGCGATGCGCATCTCTACGAAACCGGCGACGTTCATGCGCCCCTTCGGTACGCCGCGACACGGTTGTTGCGGATCGAAGGCATGAACACGGAGAAGATCACGCGCACACCGCTGATCGCGGCTGAATAGCTACGCGCCCGCACACTCTCCTTCATAAAGAGAAAAGGGGCTTGCGCCCCCAGTCTCGCCAGAGTTGGAGATTGCGGGCGACCGTTTGCCCAGCCGTCAACCGCGACCGATATACGGCATGGCTGTCGCCATGATCGTCATGAACTGTACGTTGGCGTCCAGCGGAAGCGAGGCGATGTGCACGACGGCGTCGCCGACATGCGCCACATCCATTTTCGGCTCCGTCCGAATGGAGCCATCGGCTTGGGGCACCCCTTCGCTCATGCGCTCAGTCATCGGGGTCTCCGCATTGCCGATATCGATCTGGCTGCAGGCGATGTTGTACTTCCGCCCATCCAGCGACGTGCTTCGGGTCAGTCCGGTGATTGCGTGTTTCGTGGACGTATAGGGGGCCGAATAGGGCCTGGGCACATGGGCGGAGATCGACCCGTTGTTGATGATGCGCCCCCCCTGCGGATCCTGCGTCCGCATGATCCGAAACGCCTCCCGCGTACAGAGGAACACACCGGTCAAATTGACATCCACGACGGCCCGCCACTGTTCGACCGTCAACTCGTCCATCTCAACGGGCGGCGAGCTCAGACCGGCATTGTTGAACACCACATCCAACCGTCCGAAACGCTCGACCGTCGCAGCGAACAAGGCCGATACCGCAGCCGGATCCGCAACGTCGGTCGGGATCGGCAAAGCCCGCTCCCCCGCCCCGGACAGAGCGGCGGTCTCTTGCAGCGTCGCCAGGGTTCGGCCCGCCAACCCCACGGCGTATCCCGCGTTCAACAGCGCCAGAGCGGCCGCACGTCCGACCCCCGTTCCCGCTCCCGTTACTATTGCGACCTTCGTTCCATCCGACATATGCGCCTCCCTGGCAGATTGAGGACCGCGGCGGCGCGGGCCCGCCGCAAACAGAATTTCGCGGCACCGCGCCGACCCAAAAACCCGCAGTCGCTTCGTTGATGTCCCCAAGGGGATACCGATTGCCAATCCACTCGTCCAGCACGAGACGCATCCAGGACATAGGAACATCGACGTCAGAGGGGCGCGATGGCGCGCCAAAAGCGTGGCCCATGCCGGCACTGCAAATCTTTTGCAAACAGCAAGCTTCATCGCCGCGCACCCGGTTTTGTCGGTGCAGTGCCGGTATCCCGCGCCGCCTTGGTCTCAACGGGCCGGCAGGCGGGACAATTCACTTGCACCGCTTCCGAAACTGGCTTTCCATGCGCGCCGAAGGAGCCGCATCCCATGAAGATCACAGACGTCCAGACCTTTGTTGTCGGGAATCCGCCCCCGCATTTCGGCGGCCGTTATTTTTTGTTCGTAAAGCTGGTTACCGATACCGGGATCGTCGGATACGGCGAAGTTTATTGCGCAACATTCGGGCCCCACACGGTGGCCGCAATGGTGGAAGATGTGTGCGCCCGCCATGTCATAGGGGCCGATCCATTCAAGATCGAGCGGATGTGGCGGCGGATCTATGGAAGCGGCTACACGCTACGGCCGGACGCATCGCTGATGGGCGTTGTCAGTGGAATTGAAATCGCCTGCTGGGACATTGTCGGCAAGGCGGTGGAGAAGCCGGTATACGAACTGCTTGGGGGGCGGGTCCACGACCGTCTTCGCAGCTATACCTACCTATACCCCCAGGAAGGCGACGCGGCGCACGTCTATACCGACCCGGACGCAGCAGCGGCCCGCGCGGCGGAATGCGTGGCGCAGGGT
>JANQIT010000266.1 GCA_028282025.1 Hwanghaeella sp.
CGATCGTGCCGGTCGACGGACATCAAGGGGTGATCGATACCGATATGCTTGAGCAGCGATGCCGGGAGACGAAGCTCCGCGCGCTCTACCTCATGCCGACGGTCCAGAACCCGCTTGGCACCGTCATGGATGAGGCGACGCGGCATCGTCTGGTTGAGATCGCCCGCCGCCACGATCTCCTGCTGATCGAGGACGGTGCCTATGCCTTTCTAGAAACCGATCCGCCACCGGCCCTCGTCGAACTCGCCCCGGAGCGCACCGTGCATGTCGCCGGGTTTTCCAAGAGCGTCGCCACCGGCCTTCGGGTCGGCTATCTCATTGCCCCGCAACACCATGTCGAGCGCCTGACCCACATCGTGCGCGCGACAATTTGGAACACGCCGGCACTCATCACGGCACTTCTGACCGGCTGGATCGAGGACGGCACCGTGGCGCGATGCGAGGAGGCCCGGCGGCGGGATGGTGCGGAACGGCAGGGTCTTTGTCGTAGCATCCTCGGAGATTTTGACGTTCTCTCGCACCGCAACGCCGGTTTCGCATGGCTATCGTGCGCCGGCGGCTTGCGCGTCGAGCCTCTTGTCGCGCGCTTGAGGGCAAAGGGCATCGCCGTCTCTCCGAGCCAGCCCTACGCCGTCACCGAGCCGCCGCCCCAAGCCATCAGACTGGCGTTCGGCGGTGTGCCGAAGAATGAGTTGAAGCAGGCCCTGGAGATCGTTCGCGCTGAACTGTCAACGCCTTGGGATGACAACCGGCCATGAATGTTCTCCAAACTGCCCAGCTATACCCAGGGATTACATAAGGTCTCGCCGATAGGAGGGCATTCGGCATCCCAACTGACCGTTTCGCGGATGCGGGTTTCGCACAAATCGGCCCGAAAAGGGCCCTCGCCGAATACTGGCATAGCAAGCTAGCGTATGAACTTGTGGAAACGGATAGCACTGAGCATTCCACTGCTACCTCATCGTAGTGCTATAGAGAAGGAATAGTTCGCATTATCGACTCGCGTGGCCCGCCGGATGATAGTCGAACCATCGGCGGTGGCGGCGCGCTATCGAGCGCGCAGTCACATCACGGCGAACCATTTCTCAGGTGGTGGGCCACGTGAGATTCGAACCCAGAGGCGCAGCAAGGCTTAACGGGTCGATGGATGTTTCAGCGCGCCCGAGTGAACCGCTTGCTTCCGCAAAATGGCCACCTAAGCAGCGCGTAAGCACTGTTTCCCAATTGGCGGAAACTTCTAATGCTTTGATTTTATGGAGGAAATTGGCGCACCCGAGAGGATTCGAACCTCTGGCCTCCGCCTTCGGAGGGCGGCGCTCTATCCAGCTGAGCTACGGGTGCATACCGTTCGCGAGATGCTTACGCCATGCTTACGCTAGATCTTCGGCTCCTTAAAGAGCGAACCCGACATCCGCTCAAGCCGTTGTTTAGTCACTTCTTTCTTCCAGCACCTTTAGCGATCGCCAGACTTGACATCCGCCTTCGGAGGGCAGCGCTCTATCCAGCTGAGCTACGGGTGCATCGCGGCGGAAACCTACGCTCCGCAACGGTTTTAGGCAAGGCTTTGATCGGGTGCATTTATCGATTTTTCATCTGTCGCCACTTTGTCGCCATTCGGGCGCTTCGTATCGTCCCCTTTCTGGGTGAGCGTCGGCAGTTCGAAGACGGCAGATTTGACCGCTTCATCTTGAGGAATGACATAGTGGCTATCCGTCACGAGTGAGGTCGGCGAGTGGCCCAAGAGCGATTTGAGAACCCGTTGCGGAACCTTGTGGTCAATTGCCTGCCAAGTCGCATATGCCTTTCTGAGCGTATGCGGTGTGATCCGAGCAAGCTCCCCATCCCTCATGATTTCAGCCTTCGTCACTGCCGTACTAAATGACTTCTTGATACTCCCAATCGGTTTGTCGGGTGACTTTCCCCGAAACACGTAATCGCCATCTTTTGGCAAATGCCGCAAAATGGCGATCAGTTTTCGAGACAAAGGAACCCGCCGCACCGAAGCTCTGGTTTTGGGGGTCCATCCATCCTTTGGCTTGAATTCGACATAGCCATCGGACAGCGAGACGCAGTCCCAAGTGAGGTTGAAGGCTTCCCCCGAACGACATCCGGTTTCGGCAAGAAAGGTGACGAGCGGCTTCAAGCGGTCAGGAAGGTTATCGATGATCCTAGCGACTTCTGCCGGCGTCGGGATCATGTCGTTTGAGGGCTCCTCCGGTATCCGCTCAACGCGGGGCACCGTATCTATGTGCCCATTACGCTTTGCCCAGTTAAGGATTTGCACAACGGTCTTTAGATCGCTGTTGATGGTCGCAGGCGACCGGCCTTGGCGAGTCCGATAATCCTGGAACTGAGCCAATCTGGTTTCTCCAATATCGGCAAGGTCATCATTCCCAAGAAAGGGCATAACCGCATTCATACGAAACTCGTCCGTCGAAAGCGAAATCGCCCGCTTCTTTTTGGTGCTGACCCTCAGCTTCTGCAACTCCTTCCATTCCTCCACGGCTTGCCGGAACGTCAACCTGGTTTTCGGCGAGGGTTCCGGTTGGGAAAACTCGCCGCGCCGGTATCGCTTCTCCATCCTTTTGGCGAAGAAATCTGCAAGTTTTCTGTTCTTGAAATACTTACGAGCGCGTTTGCCGCCGGTAACCGATTGGGGGATGGTGACAATCCATTGACCATTGAGCTTCCCGTTTCGTGTCTGCGGACTGACGAGGAACGGTCCAAAATGGTATCCTCTTGTCATGGCGTTCTCCTTCATGTTGAACGCCCCCGCACACTATCCGCCTCAGAGTCTATCAGCCGTTTGCGGACCCTGGAATTCTTCCCTACATCCCTATGTTCATTGATTTTCGAACGCAGATATCGAACGACATCTTCCTTGTCGTATAGGTGTCGACGACCTGGCTCCTTTGTATACGGAAGCTCAGAGAACGGGATTTTACGGACAGTATCGACGGACACATGAAGCATCCTCGCGACACCTTGTATGGCGAGTATGTCGATATCGATCCGAGATAACTCTCGTTCTTTCCTAATCTTTTTCTCTCGTTTTTTGTTTTCCCGTATGCGTTTGACAACCCAGCTACGCTTTCTCCGAGGTATGGGGGGATCAGCTGCGTCAGTCATCGTGCCGCTCCCCCGAGAAGGTTTCCCAGATGATTTCGCAGAGCGGCAACGGCGCTTTGCCAAGCCGGTACTGGTGCATAAATCCCGTGTGCCGTTCGATGGATCAAACCATGATCGATGAATGGCCGGAGATAGCGATAGCCGAAACTGCTCGTGACCCTGCCAGTATGCGCCAGAGTCTGGGCAAAGGTTCGTGCGCGTTCAGGGTCACGACAGACTCGTCCGATAGCGAGCAATAGGTCCAAGACATTTCGTTCGACAGGCCGCCCGGTCGTCCCCCGAAAACACTCAAGAATGGAATTGGCGGTCTCAATACAGTGGGACGCGACGTGACCATAGACGACGCGAAAACTATTCCCCTCGTCCGATATTGAACGGTTGATGCCCAGCCGAATGAACGCACCTGGCTTGACTTCACACTCAATGCGTAGACGCCTGTTTGTTTTCACATACGCTTTGTAACGCTCGTGGCGAAACGGACGCCCATGCACCATGCGAGAGTCGTCCTCATGGGTTTCGTAGGAAGTTGTAGTTGGACGATAGCCGCTCAGATGAGTTTGCCGGATGTGTTGCCGGAAGTAGGGCGCAAGATCGTCTATGGCCGCGAGGGGGTCTTCGGCCCCGAAATCAACGGCGACTTCCAACAAGCTCAAGGCAGCCCCTTGGTAAATTCCCAAAGTGCTGTCGCCGCGCGATCGAGCGAAATCTTCAATCAGCTCTGTGATCTGTTGTTCGGCTTCCCAGATCAAGTAATCGGTGACAGCCAAGGCGCGGTCGTTTCTCTCTTGAATGACACCCTCAGGCAACCAGTTGGTATCACGATTTACGCTGGTCTCGTCTTCGGGCGTACCCACATAGGCGTGGATGAAACGCAAGGGGTTGAACATGTAAACGTGAAACTGGCGGGGCATAAGATGCCATGACATCGAAGAGGAAACCTGACTGGTTCCCCTCGATAGTGCCTTTAAGCAGGGGCTTCCTAGACACGGGTACAAACCCTAAGCCGTGGAAGTACCCCATGACCCCGTCGTAGGCCACGCCATCGCTTAGTCGATATTGGAAATGCACACGAACCTTGTCTGGATAGGTGTTCGACACGGTTACGCGAGAACATAGCGGTAATAACGCCATTGCCTGTCTCCTATACAATAAGGGCCTTTCTGCCCTTTGCTGACCGCCCGCTGCGTCCATCGCATTGAGTCGGCTCCATCAGGAGACAGGAAACTTAAGAAGCTGAATTTTGATTGTGCGCTCGGAACGGTGCGATACGCTGAATCCGCCGAAGGCGAAAACAATCCCGCGATCGCCAGTGCCGACGACCCGGACTTCCTGCCCTCACGCGACGCGGCGCTTGCCAGGGTCGCCGAGTTAAGGGCCGCCACCCGACCACGGTGACGCATTACCCGGGCATCCTGTCGGTAATCCGTTTCCACGACTGCTAACGGGCCGACGCCAAGACCGCTCCCGATGAGTTAGTGCGTTGCTTGAGTGCGTCAACAGTGGCGGTGCGCGGGGCCTATTTCGGTCTTTTGAGGAAAACCGCGACGGTGCCGTAGAGAGGGCCTACAACGTCATTTAGCTCGTGAGAAATGTCGTGACCAGTACCCAACTTGCTCGTCCAAAAAAGCTTATCCAGTTGCCTTGCAGCATGTGTCGGTTCGCCCGGCCCTTTACTGAATATAGCCACTTTCTCGAAACCAGCCTCAAACGTCTCATCAGGGCAGACTTCATACCCAAGGCTCCGGAACATCTCGACAAAAGCGTGGACCGTTTCGGCTTGCGGAACGTCAGGCGGCCAATAGGTATAGGGTGACGGCCACCACCAGAGGCTAGCTGCCCCCGCCGCCCAAGCGATGCAGTTATACGTCGGGGTTTTCGGACTAGTTAGTATCCAGTTCCCGGACAATAGACTTGGGAAGTCCCGTGAATAATCTGCGTAGTCTTCAGGTGTTAGAATCTTGCTAACCCTCTTCGGGCCCCCCAACTCAACCAGTCATCAGTCATAGCGGCGATATCACCTCGATGCTCAAGCGCTACCGGATTTTCATTAAATATCCGCTCTAATGCAACGAATAGAAGACTTGGTTGAGAATGGAGTTCCTGAAGAATTAAGGGCGCGACCTTCTCCCCAAGGTCAACAATTGCGCCAAAATTTTGCTCCGACAAAATTTGCATAGGGTTTGACATCGACAAGGTATTGCGTTTCCAGTTTTTGAGAAATTGATTGAACTGGAAGACATCCTTGTACGAGCTATAGCACACAGCGCTCAACGCGCCAGCGACAGTCGTCGCGGTGATAGCCGACACCTGCAAAGCTTCCTCGCTCATTCCGAACCGGTCGATGTACGGCTCACCAAACAAAACTGAGGGCGGGACGTGGTCGAACTGCCGTGGTCGCAAGGCTCTGCTCATCGGAACAACTCTCTCGCTTTCTCCGTAACGGAATTATTGAAGATCAAATTCTTAAAGGCGCGTAAAGTTTCCAAATCGTCCTTTATATTCTCGCTATTCACGTCGTACTCCTTGGCGAAAAAGACATCGATATCGAGGATATAAGGAACAAATTTTTCATCGTCTTGCTGGGCCAATGTGCAAATGATGTGAGCCCAAGCTCCACTTTCTAAATCTGGTATTGTGACTTTGAAAAAGAAGTTGGAGACTGCCTGAGGAATGCCCGGAGCAACCTCTGGATTAGTTAAGATATAGTCTTTGAAATCGCCAAATGGGATTGGTATGTCGATTCGGTTGATGTAGCGAAGAGCTAATCTGTTGACCTTGGCTGGCTGCACTTTTGCCTTGTAAGACTCCCAGTGACGCAACGCTTCTGAGCATACATCTTCCCACTGGGTGTAAGGCTTTAGCTTGCTGAAAGAAAAGCCGTCCATCCGAACCTGAATGACTCTTCCCCCTGTCTCGTCCTTAAGGACTAATCCTTGGTCAGACGTTTCGACGTTGATTCCTGTCGGCCTGTCATCGTCCATGCGAATACCCGCACTGAGTTGTTTAGTCGTTGCCTGGTCTCCAAATTCTCCTTTCAACGACTCCGCGAACGCTTGCAGCGATGCGAAATCTAGGTGCTCTTCAAACGAGACTTGGAAATCAAAGATAGCCTCAACAATCGGTGCATTTGGAAACACTTCGGGCATTTAGGGCCTTTCGCCTTCAGCGCCGCTCAGGTGTCAAAGTAGAATCTTCTACGGCACCCATGTCAAACGCCGGGGAAAATTGATTCTTTCCAGAGAGATACAATTCAAGGAATGTATCTCACCTCATTATAATTAGTGAATGGATTCGTAAAATTTCAATGTGTTCGGTCTAAACCGAAACTGGTCGACCTTGGTTAGTCTCAATTGAAACACGTCAGTTAGCATGAAGACTAAGGCCAAAAGGCCAAGTCTTATGGGGGCTAATCCGCCGCGTCCGAGACCGCGCCGTTGCATTCGTTGAAGATGCGCCGCGTGCAGCTTGCGCAGATGTCCTGATCGAGGCGGCGAAAGATCGCCTGGATGGCGTCGCTTTTCGACAGGAACACGTTGCGTCGGCCGATCACGTCCAGGAACCCGCCGCGCTTCAAGAACATCTTGTCCTGAATGCGCAGGCCCGAGACATAGAGGCCGCCGCCCCGCTCGCGCCATTTTTTAGCCTCTTCGGCCAGGACCTCGGCGCCGGTGATGTCGAGACTGAAAACGCTTTCCAGGGCCAGCAGAACGTGCTGGCGGGCCGGGTCCTGGGCGTAGATTCCATTCAACCGGGCGACCAAGGCATCGGCGGATCCGTAGAAGATGGAACCGTTGATCTGCACGACCTCAAGCTGCGGGCAACGCCGGGGCGAATTCATCGGCACGGGGATGAACCGGGGCGGATGCGATTCCGGACAGGGGATGATCGAATACATGCGCGGCGTTGCGCTGCGATTGAGGTACAGCATCAAGGACAGCATCACCCCGCAATAGATCGCGAATTCAAGGTCCAGCAACAAGGTCGCGACGAAGGTCACGATCAGAACGGAACTGGCCGCGCGGCTGACGCGCAGGATCGTCTTGATGTGATGCACGTCGATCAGGTTGTAGGCGACCAACAGGATGATCCCCGCCATCGCCGGGATCGGCAGGTAAGCCGTCAGGGGCGCCACCAAAAGCAAGATGACAGCGAGGAATCCCGCCGCCATGATCGCCGCCAAGGGGGTCTTGGCGCCGGCTTCGTAATTGATGCCCGAGCGGGTGAACGAACCGGACCCGGCGTAGCTTGAAAAGAACGAGCCCACCACATTCGACAGCCCCTGGCCGATGAATTCCTGGTTGCTGTCAATCCGTTGGTGGGACTTGAGCGATACCGAGCGGCCGATGGAGACAGCCTCGATCAAGCCCAGGATGGCGATGGCCAAAGCTTCCGGCGCCAAATCCCGCAGTGTCTGCAGGGAAAAATCCGGCGACGACAGAGGTGGCAGATGGCCGGGGATTTCACCGACCAGCTTGACCCCATGGGCCGGGCCGTCGAGCAGAAGGCTCAGCAACGCACCGCCGATCATGGCGATCAGCATGTACGGCAACTTCTTGTTGATCCGCTTGATGGCGATCGCCAGGGCCAAGGTGCCCAAGGATACAGCCATGACATAGGGATTGGTCAGGCCGATATCGCGGCCGATGTCGTACCAGGTATGGAGGAACGATTCGCCCGGCGGGACATAGATGCCGAAGACGTTCTTCATCTGGCTGGTGGCGATCAGAATCCCGGCCCCGGCGGTGAAACCGACGACCACGGAATGAGAGACGAAATTGACCAATTTGCCGAGGCGCGCCAAACCGAAAGCCAATTGATAGACACCGGCCAGGAAGGTCAGCGTCAAGGCAATGGACACGAATTCGGGAGTGCCGGGTTCCGCATGGTTGGACACGGCGGAGAAAACGACGATGGAAATCGCCGTGGTCGGTCCTGAGACCAGATGCCAGCTGGACCCGAAAAGCGCCGCGACGATGGGCGTGACGATGGCGGTATAAAGGCCATACTCCGGCGGCAGACCGGCGATGATCGCAAAGGCGACACCCTGCGGAAGGACGATGATGGCACCGGTCATCGCCGCGAACAAATCGGCCAGGAAGGTTGCCCGCGTTATCCTGGGCGTCCATTCCAGGAACGGAAACAGCTTGCGCAATGCGTTCGGCCAAAGGCCGAGCATCTGGAGACTTCTGATCGCCATTGGGGACCGGCAAAATCTTATTTTGGGAGCACGGGGTGCCGAAAGAGGCGCGCAGCCTACGCCTCTCGATGTTGCAACGCAACATAATTGTCTTGAAATTTCTAGGGGTATGGCATCCGGCCCGGACGCCGCACCGGCAAAAGGCCTAGGAACCTTTCGCCAGGACCGCTCGGGCGTGGCCGTCGGCACCGGACGGCAGGGTGCGGCCATCGATCCAGGCGAGGACGTCGCACCACACGGTTTCGGCCTTCAGGTCGCGCAGCAGCATGTGATAACCATCGGCGTATAGCGCGAAGGTCTGGCGTCGCTGGGCACCGGCGGGCAGGCGCCGCACCATGTCGAAGGTCGGTCGGCCCGGGATGATCTCGTCCTTCTCACCGTAGAGGATCAGCGCCCTTTCGGCGAAGGCCGGCGCCGCGGCAAGTGCTGCATCCATCATCCCGACCAAGCCATGAATGGTTTCGACACGGGTGCGTTTGATCACCCGCCAATCGCGCCCCAGGTCGCGCAACATCTCGATGTTGTCGGAAGGTTGAATGTTGAGCCCCTGGCCCGAGAGCCGCATCCAAGGAACCGTATGCGCGGCGAGCCAAAGCGCGGCCCGTTCGTACCAGGCCATGGCGGCGCGCCCCCAAACCGCCGGCGCGACCAGGATCATGCCGTCAGCGTTGGGGCGCCGTTCCCCCGTTGCCGCGACCATGGCAACGGCGCCGCCGAAGCTTTCACCCAGAACATAGACCGGCAGGTCCGGATGACGACGACGCACCAGATCAACAAAGTCCGCAAGGTCGCGTGCGTAGGCGCCGTTCCCAGCCCAAAGTCCGCGATCCGGCGAATCGCCGAACCCTCGTTGATCATAGGCATAGGTCTGGATGCCATGATCGGCGAGCCACTTGCCCGGTGCCTGGAAGAAATTGCTGTAATCGTTGAAACCGTGCAAGGCGACAAGCACAGCCCTTGGCGGGGCTTCCGCCGGTGCCCAGGTGCGATAGGTCAGGCGAATCCCATCCGTGGCGACAAACCAGTTGTCGAGAAAATCCGCCGCCTGAACCGGCGGGCCCGGGGGGTGCACCCGGGGTCCTGCGCAACCGGCGACAACACAGACCAGCAACAGCACGCCAGCCAGGGACCAACGCCCGGTCCGTGGTCTCCCCCCCATGGCCGCACCATACCCAGTCACTGGGGTGCGCCGCCTTCCGGATCGGGCGTTTTCGCCGTCAGACGCAGGAAGACATCCTCAAGAACCGCTTCCTTGGTCGATAGATTGGTGATGACGTGGCCCGCCTCTTGGACGGCGGCGATGATCTGGCCGCTATGGGCGCGCGACGGCGGATAAGCGATACGCAACTGCCGGGGCGCCGGCATATCACAGCGGAATTCGTCCAGCCCCGGGGGCATCGACGTGAGATCATCCTCAACGGTGATCAGCATCTCCTTGGAATCCAACCGCGCCAACAGGGCCTCGGTCTCGTCCAGGGCGACGAGCTCGCCATGATTGATGATCGCCACCCGGTCACAGAGCGTCTGCGCTTCCTCCAGGTAATGGGTCGTAAGAAGAATGGTCGTGCCCCGCGCGTTCAAGCCGCGCATGGACTCCCACAACTGGCGGCGCAGTTCCACATCGACGCCGGCGGTGGGCTCATCCAGGATCAGGACCGGCGGGGAATGGATCATCGCCTTAGCCACCAGCAACCGCCGCCGCATGCCGCCGGATAGTGACCGGGCATAGGCATCGGCCTTGTCCGCCAAACCCACGGCGGCCAGAATTTCATTGGGCCGCCGCTGGGGCACGGGCACGCCGTAGAGCCCGGCTTGCACGTTCAGCAGTTCGCGCGGCGTGAAGAACGGGTCCAGGTTCAGTTCCTGCGGCACGACGCCCAGTGACAGACGGGCGGCGCGCATGTCGTGATCGATGTCGTTGCCCCAGACCCAGGCACGGCCGGATGTCTTCGTGACCAGACCGGCGAGGATGTTGATCATCGTCGACTTGCCGGCGCCATTGGGTCCCAATAGGGCGAAAAACGACCCTCGCGGCACGGCCAGGGACAGGCCTTTTAACGCTTCGACCGATTGACGGGGGCCGGCGCCCTCGGCCCGGGCATAGACCTTGCGCAAGTCCTCTGTCTCAACGGCGAATGACGGTTGTTCGACGGGAACGGAATCGATGGACGGCGAAGCGGTCATGGTGCTTTCGATCGGCGGGCCGGCCCGGAGGCGCCGATAACGGGGCGAAAACCGCGATCGGCGCGGCATCCGGACATCGGATCGGCTTGCGCAATATGTTGATTGTCAGGTGGCAATCGGTATCATCCGCTCAAGCCCATGGTCAACGGTCCCATACCGAATGGTCATCGCGGCACCCTCTCGCGGAGGAAGACATGAACCCGGAAGACCCCATCTATGTCGACAGCCTGACCGTCGCCTGCGACGGCGGCGGCGGCGCCCTCGGCCACCCGAAGGTCTACCTTCGTTTCGACGAAAGCGACGAGATCGTCTGCCCCTATTGTTCCCGGCGCTACCTGTTGAACGAGGGGGCCCGAGAGGCCGCCGGCGGCGCCCATTGACCGACCAAGGCACGCCGCGCGAGACACAATCCGGGGACCGGGAGCATGTCTTCCTGGTCGATGGTTCCGGCTTCATTTTCCGCGCCTATCATGCCCTGCCCCCCATGACCGCGCCGGACGGCACCCCGGCAAACGCCGTCTTCGGTTTCACCAAGATGCTGATGAAACTGGTCGAGGACACGGAAGCCGATTACGTCGCCGTCGTCTTCGACCGCGCCCGCAAAACGTTCCGCAGCGAGATCTACCCCGAATACAAGGCCCATCGGCCGCCGCCGCCAGACGACCTGATCCCGCAATTCGCCCTGGTCCGCCAGGCGACGGAGGCGCTGAACGTCGCCGCCGTCGACTTGGACGGATTTGAGGCCGACGACCTGATCGCCACCTACGCACGCCAGGCCCGCGCCCGCGGCGCCGAGGTGACGATCGTTTCGTCGGACAAGGATTTGATGCAACTGGTCGATGACGGCGTTGTCCTGTTCGACGCGATGAAAAACAAGGTCATCGGCCCGGACCAGGTGGTGGAGAAATTCGGCGTCGGCCCCGAACGGGTCATCGATGTGCAGGCCCTGGCCGGCGATTCGTCGGACAATGTGCCGGGAGTTCCGGGGATCGGCGTCAAGACGGCGGCCCAACTGATCAATGAGTACGGCGACCTGGACAGCCTGCTGGCCCGCGCCGAAGAGATCAAACAGCCCAAGCGGCGCCAGAACCTGATCGAACAGGCGGACATGGCCCGGATATCCCGAGATCTGGTGACATTACGCGACGACGCGCCGGCATCGAAAGCCATCGAAGATTTTCGAAAGCGGGCGCCGGAACCGGACACCCTGTTGCCGTTCCTGCAGCAGATGGGATTCAAGTCGCTGGTCGCGACCGTGGAAAGCCGTCTCGGCCGGAACAGCCAAGGCGATGCGGCGGGGAGCGCGACACCGGCGCCGGGCGAAACGAAATACGAGCTGGTGCAGTCCCTGGATCGGCTGGAGGCCTGGATCGATGACTCCTATCGCGCCGGCATCGTCGCCGTGGACACGGAAACGGATGCCTTGAACGCCATGGCCGCCGGCCTTGTCGGGGTGTCCTTATCGACGGCGGCGGGAAAGGCCTGTTACATCCCCCTGGCCCATGTGTCTTCGGCACCCCAAGGGCAACTGGACCTGGGCGACGGCGGCGAAGCAGGCTCGGAAAACGACGGGCCGGCGCAGATACCACTGGATCAAGCCCTAGAGGCCCTCAAGCCGTTGCTGGAAGACCCGTCGGTGCTCAAGGTCGGCCAAAACATCAAATACGACATCCAGGTCCTCGGCCGCTACGGCATCGAAGTAGCGCCGGTCGACGACACCATGCTGCTGAGCTACGTCCTGGAAGGCGGGCTGCACGGCCACGGCATGGACGAATTGGCGCGGGAATTCCTGGGGCACGAAACGATCAAGTTCAAGGACGTCGCCGGCAGCGGCAAATCTCAGATCAGCTTTGATCGCGTCGCCCTGGACGCGGCCCTGGACTATGCCGCGGAGGACGCGGACATCACCCTGCGTCTGCATCAGACCTTCAAACCACGTTTGGTCTCCGAACGAATGGTCACGGTGTACGAGACCCTCGAACGTCCCCTGGTGCCGGTGCTGCGCGCCATGGAACGGCAGGGCATCCGCGTCGACGCCGCCGTGCTTAAGGCGCTGAGCAGCGACTTCGCCCGCCGCATGGGGGAATTCGAAACGGAAATCCATCAGCTTGCGGGACGCGAGTTCAACATCGGCAGTCCCAAACAACTGGGCGAAATCCTGTTTGACGAAATGGGATTGGAAGGCGGCAAGAAGACCAAGACCGGCGCCTACGGCACCGGCGCGGACGTCTTGGAAGACTTGGCCGCCCAGGGCCATGACCTGCCCCGCCGGGTGCTCGATTGGCGGCAGCTGTCGAAGCTGAAAAGCACCTATACGGACACCCTGGTGGCCGAAATCAATCCGGATACCGGCCGTGTCCATACCAATTATTCCCAGGCGGTGGCGGCCACCGGACGCCTAGCCTCGTCGGACCCCAACCTGCAGAACATTCCGATTCGCACCGAGGAAGGTCGCAAGATCCGCCAGGCCTTCGTCCCGGAAACGGGCCATACCCTGATGTCGGCGGACTATTCACAAATCGAATTGCGCCTGCTCGCCCATGTGGCCGGGATCGACGCCCTCAAACAGGCGTTCCACGACGGCATGGACATTCACGCCCTGACCGCGTCCCAGGTCTTCGGCATTCCGGTGGACGGCATGGACCCCATGGTCCGCCGCCGGGCCAAGGCCATCAACTTCGGCATCATCTACGGCATCTCGGCCTTCGGCCTAGCCAGACAGCTGGGCATTTCCCGGGGCGAGGCGGGCGATTACATCGACGCCTATTTCGAACAGTACCCCGGCATCAAGGACTACATGGAACGGACCAAGGAACAGGCCAAAGGCCAAGGTTACGTGGAAACGCCCTTCGGGCGCAAATGCCATGTGCGCGGTATCACCGACCGCAACCCCAACATGCGCGGCTTCGCCGAACGGGCGGCCATCAACGCGCCGATCCAGGGCGGCGCGGCCGACATCATCAAGAAAGCCATGATCCGCCTGCCCGACGCGCTGGCGGAGGCCGGCCTGGGAGGGCGCATGTTGCTGCAGGTCCATGACGAACTGATTTTCGAAGTCCCCGCTGGTCAGGAAGACGCCACCGAAACCTGCGTCAAGACCGTCATGTCCGGCGCGGCGCATCTGTCGGTGCCGCTCGACGTCGACGTTGGCCGGGGGACCAATTGGGACGAGGCCCATTGAGACCAAGGAGCGGCCAAGGGAAGGAAAACGATCATGCGACCAGGGACGCAAAGATCTGATTTCATGAACCAAGGCTCGAAGCATGCCTTTGTTGGCTTGGCTTCGGTGTCGGCGCTGACAGCGATTCCTTGGGCCGGGAACTCCCCGCGTCACCGGCCAAGACGCCGCCCGATGTGACCTACGATCAAACGCTCACGCCGCATTTCAACGGCGCGGAAATTCAGGTCGTCCATATGCCGGACAGCCATACGGACGGCGATAGCGTGATTTATTTCAAGAACGCCAATGTGCCGCACCTGGGTGACCCGTTCTTCAATGGCATGCTGCCTTTCGTCGATACGGAACATGGCGGCAACGCCTTTTCCATGACGAGAAGCATCGAACGGATCATCGACCGATTCCCGGCCAACGCAAAGATCATCCCGGGACACGGCCCGCTGGCATCCATGGAGGATCTGAAAAGGTACCACCAGATGATGGTCGCGACGACCGAACACATGCGCGCCGGCGCGAAAGCCGGCAAGGATCTGAAAGCCCTTGAGGCCGCGGGTCTGCCGGCGTAATGGACGTCTTGGGAGCGGCAATTCATTTCAGCGGAAAAATGGATCGCCGTCATCCACGCCAGCCTCAGGCAATAGACTTGCGGCCGACCGTTTCCTCGTCCTGGCATATGGTTTGCTCCTCCTGAATGGCGGCGGATATCCCGCCATGCAACCGTCAGGGAGACAATCATGAAAATTGAACAAATGGCTCCACTCGTCTCGCAGGCCACCAAGACGGCGAAAACGGCCCGTCCGCAATCAGAATCGGCATCGTCAAGCTTTGCAAAAATGATGGAAGCCTCGACCTCCTTGGCGGAATTGAATGAACGGCACGGTTCGCCGAAAAAATCAGGTCCGCTTCAAGATTCGGACGCCGAGACAATAAAAGAAAAGGGATTTCGCGCTTACGCGGAAGAACTTCAAGCCAGGAAAATGAAGGAACTGCGGGAAAAAATCCTGGAGCGGATGGGGCTCAGCGAGGATGACCTGAACAACATGCCGGCCGATCAACGGGCCACCGTCGAAGACATCATTGCCCGGGAAATTCAGCGCCGCATGCAGGCCAACGCCGAGTTAGCCAGTTCGGAAACGGAAGGGCTCCCCGCGACGACCGATGGGGCCCCTGCCATCGCCGACCAAACCGGAACCGGGGCGTCGGGCACAGTGTTACTGGATATTCTCGATGCACGGAACGAAGTGGAAGACCGGAACGAATTGCCGGGGAAACAGGCATAAATTGCCGGGCTGGCACTTGCTACCCGGGTTGCGTTTGCCCACGCGCTGATTTGGCCCGCCCCGTCGTCCAGGTGACCATGCGATACCCCAAAAGGGACGCCGCGATGCCGCCGTATATGAGCGGCTCGATCTGAAAACCCTTGCGCATCATGAAGAAATGGATGGGTGCGGCGATCGCCGCGATATAGACCAGCTTGTGCAGGCGCTGCCAATTGCGGCCGCCCATCTTCTTGACCATGGCCTTGGGAGAGGTCACGGCGAGCGCCGTCAGAATGACGAAGGCAAGCATGCCGACGGTGATGTAATTGCGTTTCAGGATGTCCTGCCAGATGGCATGCCAATCGAAGAACTGATCCAGGGCGACGTAGCTGATCACGTGCAGCACCGCGTAGAAGAACGCGTAGAGCCCGATCATGCGGCGGAACCGGGTAACCACCGCAAGGCACGTCAGACCGCGGGCCGGCGTCACCGCCAGGGCGATCAACAGAAAC
>JANQIT010000268.1 GCA_028282025.1 Hwanghaeella sp.
CTCGAAGCGATGGACCGGTCGGAGGCGTTCGTTCGCGCGATCCGGGAGGCGGTGGGCGCGAAAGCGGATCTGTTGTTCGGCACGCACGGCCAGTTCACCACATCCGGCGCGATCCGGCTTGCGCGCAGACTGGAACCTTACGATCCCTTATGGTTCGAAGAACCGACCCCGCCGGAAACGCCGGAGGAAATGGCCCGGGTCGCGCGCCAGACGACAATCCCAATCTCTACCGGGGAGCGGCTGACCACCAAGTACGAGTTCGCCCGGGTGCTGCAAACCCAGGCCGCATCCATTCTGCAGATGAATCTGGGGCGCGTCGGCGGGCTTCTGGAAGCGAAGAAGATCGCGGGCATGGCCGAAGCGCATTATGCGCAAATCGCGCCGCACCTCTATTGCGGCCCCATCGTCGGCGCTGCGAATGCGCAACTTGCCGCCTGCTCGCCAAATTTCCTGATCCTGGAGAGCATTCAGACCTGGGGCGGTTTCCATGCGGAGATCCTGAAGTCGCCGGTCCGCTGGGAGGAAGGATATGTTATCCCCTCCGACGCGCCGGGTATTGGAGTGGAATTGAATGAAGAAGTCGCCCTGGCGCACCCCTATAACGATAACGAACTGCATCTGGAAATGGGGCCGTCGCCGGTAAATCCGGGCGAGGATAACTGACCGCCCGGTAAGGTTCGAGGCGGCGCACGCACAAACGCAAGGAGCGCCTGAAATGTACCGTGTTGCACCTTTCCTGGCCGTTGCCGCGGCCGTCTTCTTGGGGATCGCCGCGGGCGCACCGCATCCGGCGTCTGCGCAAAGCCTGTTCGACAAAGCGAAAGATCTTCTGCAACCCGCCATCGGCGGCTCTTCGGACGCCGCCGCACTGGGCCGGGAAGAAATCGCGGACGGCTTGCGCGAAGCGCTGCGCATCGGCGCCGAGCAGGTTACCCAGGGGCTCGGCGGGACGGACGGGTTTTTCAAGGACCCGGTCGCCTTCATCCCGCTACCGGACAGTTTGCGCAAGGCGCGGGATCTGATGAAGCCGCTCGGCCTGGGTGCATTGGGCGATGAGGTGGAGCTACGCATGAACCGCGGCGCGGAAGCGGCGATGCCCGCCGCACGCGACGTCTTGGTAACCGCCGTTAGCAACCTGACACTGGAGGATGCGAAGCGCATCCTCGATGGGCCCAAGGACGCTGCTACGCAGTATCTGCGCCGGGTCGGCGGCGGCGATATCGAAAGCCGGCTGCGCCCGGTGATCGACGCCAGCTTGCGCGAAGTCGGCGCGATCAACGCGCTGGATTCGATGCTGGACGGCTATAAGAACATACCTTTCGCCCCCGATGTCAGCGCCTCGCTCACCGATCACGCGACCGAGGCTGCGATGTCCGGTCTGTTCCACTATATTGCCCAGGAAGAGGCCGCGATCCGTGAAAATCCAGCAAAACGCACGACGGATCTGCTGAAAAAGGTCTTTGCGCAATAGGAAGAGGAAACGCGTTATGTCCAGCACCGTCACCGCACATTCAGCCCCATCCCTATCCTGTTCCGAAGCGGAATGGACCCTGCGCAAGGATTTGGCATGCTGCTATCGGCTGATTGACCATTTCGGCCTGACGGACTTGGTCTATAACCATATTACCGCCCGCCTGCCGGATGACAGCCATTCTTTTGGGGAAGAAATTTTTCTGATCAACGGCTTTGGCCTGCATTACACGGAAATAGCGGCATCGAACCTGATCCGCGTGGATATGGCCGGCAATGCCAAGGATTCATCGGACTATCCGGTCAACGGACCGGGCTATGTCATTCATTCGGCCATCCACGGCGCGCGCGAGGATGTTGTCTGTATCGTTCACACCCACAGCTTGGCGGGCTGCGCCGTTTCCGCGATGGAGTGCGGCCTTATCCCCCTGGACCAGCAATCGATGATGTTCCACAACCGGATCGCCTATCACGATCTGGAAGGGATCGCGACGGACATGAACGAACAAGCCCGGCTGATTGAAGACCTTGGCGACAAGAACGCCATGATATTGCGGAACCACGGCCTGTTGACCGTGGGCCGGTCGGTCGGCGAAGCCTTTCGGCGGCTGTACTATCTTGAACGCGCCTGCAAGCTGCAGGTGCAGGCGATGCAATCGGGCGTCAAACTGGTTATTCCGTCCGATACCGTCTCGGAACACACCGCGCAGCAATGGGATGTCGGTGCGGCCGGTCAGGGCACTGTAGATCCGATTGAGTGGCCGGCGCTGGTCCGCCTGATGGAAAGCAAGGACCCCACCTTCGCGGCGTAACCGCCCTACGGCGCACCCTCTTGGCGTTCCGCCGTAAAACCGGCCTGGAGCCTGTCACCTTTACCTGGATCAGGCCGTTGCCGCGGACGCCAGCGATGAATTGTCAAGGATCGTCCGGCGTGCGGGGAACGCAACCGATACGGTTGTCCCGGCGCCAGGTTTGCTTTTCACGGAAATCTCACCTTCGTGCAACAAGGCGAGCTTGCGGACCAGCGAGAGCCCGAGGCCCGTTCCTTCATGCTCCCGTGTCAGGGAATCCTCGCCCCGGCTGAAAGGTTCGAAGAGTCTGGGCAGCACCTTCTCGTCGATACCCACGCCGGTGTCGACCACATCAAGGACCGTGCGTTCCTCGTCCAAGCGCCAACGCACCAGAATGGAGCCGCCCGCCGGCGTAAATTTCACCGAGTTGGACAGCAAATTGATCACGATTTGCTTAATACGCCGGCCATCGCCATAGAGCCGCAAATTTTCGGGCTCGACATGCGTGTTGATGGTAAGGTTGGCCTTCGTCGCCCGGCCCCCGACCAATTTCAGGCATGTTGCGTTGATGCCGGCAAGATCCAGTTCATACTCTTCCAGTTCCGAGGACCCCGCCTCGATACGCGCGACATCGAGGATATCGTTGATCAAATCCAGCAGATGCTGGCCGGAGGCGCAGATATCCTCGGCATATTCACGATAACGATCGTCGCTGTGTGTCCCGTAAACCTGCTGTGAGAGCAGAGAGCCAAACCCGATCACGGCGTTCAACGGCGTACGCAGTTCGTGGCTCATATTGGCTAGGAACTCGGATTTAGCCCGGTTTGCGTATTCCGCCTCTTCCTTGGCGCGGCGCAGCCCTTCTTCCGCGCGTTTCAGTTTACTGACATCGACAGTCGATCCTTTGACGCTGACAACGCGGCCGCTCGCATCCAACTCAGGCTCGGCGTGCTGGTGCAGCCAGCAGATACCGCCATCCGGCGTTTGGAAACGATGCACCAGATCGAAGGCCATGCCCCGTTGCAAACAGTGATCCAGCGCGATTTGCACGCTCATCCGGTCGTCGTTGTGAATTCGGCCAAGGAACTCGTCGATGGTGATTTCCCGCCCATCGAGATCGGCGAAAAGGGTGGACGCGGATTCATGCCATTCCATCGCGTCCGCGTCCGGGAAGGCGACCCAACTGCCCACACCGGCCATCCGGTGGGCTTCCGACAGGCGACGCTGGCTTTCCCAAAGCTGTTCCTCCGCACGCTTACGATCCTGAATATCTGTCAGAATTCCCGCGAAACGGACAGGGACGCCGTGCATGTCGGTAAGGCTCTGGCCGCGGGCATGGAACCACCGATAGCCTGCATTCTGCGTCAGCAGGCGCAGTTCCGCGTCGTATGAAGTTTCCGGGGTCTTGAAATGCTCCTGCAGGACTTCCTGATATTCATGCCGGTCGTCCGGATGGACCAGATGCATCAGGAAACTGCGGGCCAGTTGGTCGAACTTCGCCCGTTGGAACCCAAGCATCTCATTGAAGCGCGGCGAAAAATAGACCGTATCGTTCGCCAGATCCCAATCCCACACCCCCGCCTGACTGACCGCAAGATCGTAGCGCTGCTGGTTCGCCTGAAGCCGCCTTTGCGTGCGGAGCCGGTCATATTCTGCGCCGATCCGGGTACAGACCAGCCGGAAAAAGGCCTCTACGTCCGGCGTCAAGACCGCCGGCTGAGCGCCGACGGCGAGAACATGGCCGACAGGAGCGCCCAGCGGGTCGCGAAAGGACATGCCCAGATACGTCTCGTCCAGGTCCTCGCGCAGGTATGGCGCGGAGACGTGCGCCGCGGCCACGCCCTTTTCAAGAAAGTGCAGTTCCGTCCTGTTATCCGCGTCGTAGAGCGCGGCGCACGGCGTTCCATCCAACCGATAGTTCGGCGTCTTGCCGCTGTCTGTCGCGGAAGAGCTGGCCAGAACCGATACTGATTGCCCGTCACGCGCTTTGGCGCCGATGATGACAAGGCGACACTCCAACCCAGCCGCGATCACATCGACCGCGTCCTCCAAAAACCCCGGACTCGAGTGCATGCCGGCCAAACGGGCCAAGGCCTGCTCGCGCTTTCCCATCAAATTTTCAGCCCCAACCGGCGACGCGCCGGTCCCGTACATACAATGCGCGGGCTATTGTGTACTCGCCCGCGTGACACTAGTTACGGCCTAGAATCCATCGCAACCATGGACTTCGGTCAGATGGAACGATAAGCGTTACGGGCAAAAAACCAACACAAAAGTGCGATTGTTCCCTTTCAGCTATGACCACGACATCATACGAAACCGAAAACGAACCTTTTCAACCGCTTCAGGCCGTGATCTGTCCGGTGACGCCATTTCAGCAGAATTGTACGTTGATCTGGTGTACCAGGACCATGAAAGGCGCGTTCGTCGACCCGGGGGGAGAGGTCGACCGGCTTCTCGCCGTGGCCGAAGAACACCAGGTGACGTTGGAAAAAATTCTCATTACCCATGGTCATATCGATCATGCGGGCGGTGCGGCGGAGTTGGCGGAGCGGGCCGGCGTGCCAATCGAGGGACCGCACACAGATGACCTTTTTTGGATCGACACAATCGAAAAGGACGGTCCAGAATGGGGACTGCCAGACGCACGCCGCTTTGCAACGACGCGCTGGCTGGAGGATGGGGATACGGTAACAGTCGGCAATCTGAGTTTCGAAGTCCGCCATTGCCCGGGCCATACACCCGGCCATGTCGTCTTCTTTAATCGCGAGGCCCGGCTGGCGTCTGTCGGCGACGTGCTATTTCAAGGTTCAATCGGACGCACCGACTTCCCGCGCGGCGATCATGCTACGCTGATCGCCTCAATCACCGAGAAACTATGGCCTCTGGGCGATGACGTGACCTTTATCCCCGGTCACGGTCCTGCCGGCACCTTCGGACAGGAACGCCAAAGCAACCCATTCGTGGGGGACCGCGTCTTGGCCCGAGAAAGCTAACGCTTGGATGCCGCTTATCCCAAGGGCTCTTCTTACCTCAGCAAGAAGAACCGGCAGAAAGCGAAAGGACGCCCTTCAGGGGCGCCCTTTCGAACTACGAGACAGCCGAAACTACTCGGAAACAGACCGCAGATACGCGATCACGTCCGCACGCTGCGCCGGCTTCTTAAGACCGCCGAACGCCATCCGGGTTCCTTTCACAACGCCTTTCGGGTTTTCCAGGTAAGCGTCCAGCAGGTCCTCGGACCAAACCTTGCCTTCGCCATACGCCTTCATTGCCTTGGAGTATTTCTTGAACCCCTCGGCGGAAGCGACAGCGCGGTCTACAACACCATGTAGAGACGGCCCGACCCCATGCTTCCCGGCATCGACCTTGTGACAGGCCCGGCACTTGGCGAAGACTCTCTTGCCTTTCACCGCGTCGCCAGCCGCCAGGGCCACGCTACCGGAAGCCGAGAAAACCATGAGAGCGGACAGCCCCGCAAACACAACCATTCGTCCTGTTTTGAACATTATATCATCGTGTCCCTTCTAGTTCGTCCGGACCGCGTCAACCGCAATCCTGCACGGTTTTCCGCCTAATCCGTATCCGGTACGTGACTAGCGGTTTTCTTGGATCTATGCACCCCAGAACTGAACGTGGGTCCCGGAACGCCCCTGCCTTCTATTGAACCCGGTATTCTTCGGGCATGAAGAACATTTGATCCCACTCGGCGGCGGCCTCGTGGCACTTGATGCAGAAATTCACTTTTTTGGCGTTCGGACCGGCGGTTGCGCCCCGTGTCTGGCCTTTAGGTGTGATCAGCACGTAGTTCCAGTCCGCGCTGGCTTCATTGAAACCTTTTTCCATCTTCACCATCGTGAACAGCGGCCCGATCCGGACTTCACCCCGTTTGTTCACGCCGAAACTGTCTTTCACAAGAACGGACCCAACCGGCATGGTGCCGAATTCCTCGAACTTTCCATAGTTCGACGCTGCTGCATTGGCATAGCTGTTGACGAAGCGGCCGCCGTGGGTACCGGAGGTATAGGCCCCCGTATTGTACCGCTTCCAACCGCCGTATTCCTTCGCACCGTCCTCATCGGACTTGGCATAGATAGAAGCGATTTTGTTGAAGACGCAGCGATAGGCGGCTTCCGCCTCATCGTCGGTGACGTCTTCCGCCCATCCCTTCACTTTCGGCTTTCCGGCAGCTTTCCACTCGTCTCGGATACGATCCACGTAGCACTTACCGTCGGACGCCGCCAATTGTGTGAAGAAATTTGTATTCAGCTCTTTTTCAATCGCAAGCCCCGGATTCTGATGCGGAACGCCTTCACCAATCAAATCAGCCGCAATCGCCGCTGTTGTCATTCCGCCAACAATCGCCGTTGCCAGACTGAGCGTCTTCCAGTTCTTCATCTTGTCCCTCGACTACTGTGTGGTTGCCTATTTGCCAGCGTTCCGACAGGCATCCGATATATGTTCCCAACGCCTCTATGAATTCGGCACGCTTAAGCATTGGACCCGGCGTAACACAGGCCCATGGAAGCGTCGCATCATATCGGGTAACAAGCCCGGGAGCCGATTGAGAGCAGCCGGGGCCGAAATTCACGGCAGTGAAAAATACCGCAATTCTAATGCATGCGTGGTGTTTTCAGAAAATCGCTGCGGTCCGCGGACAGCACCGTCACTGCAACCGCACGGCCGTTACGCACCACGGTTAAGGGAACTTGCACGCCGGCCTCTCCCAAGGACCAAATCGTCCGCAGCATGTCGGCAAGTCCGCCAACCGGCGCCCCGCCAACTTCCAAAACCAAATCGCCGGTTTGGATGCCTGCCTTTTCCGCCGGCCCGTCCGGCGCAAGTCCGGCGACAAAGAGATGCTCGTCCGCTTCGGCCGTGTAGAAACCCAGCCACGGGCGCGGTGGACGCTGAATACTCGATCCGCCCTTTATCTGAGCCAACAGAGGCTTCGCCAGATCGATGGGCACGATCATGTTACCTTCAGATGGGGAACCGTGCCCACGCGCGTCCCCCACAAACAGGGAGCCGATGCCAATCAGATCGCCCGCGCGGTCGAAGACCCCAGCACCACCCCAAGACGGATGCACCGGCGTGGAAAAGAACGCCTCGTCGAGGACATATTCCCAGTATCCTGCGAATTCACGCTTGGAAACGACCTGCGCATCCACCGAATGCGGCAATCCACCGGAACTTGCGAAAACGACCCTGTCCCCGACATGAACCGATGCCGAACTTCCCAAGGAGGCCGGCTCCGCATCGACTCTGCCGAGCGCTTGGACAAGGCCGAACCCGGTCACGAAATCGTACGCAATCACGTCCCCTTGGATCGCAGCACCGTGCGAGTCGAAAAGCCAAATCTCCTCAGCCTCGGCAACCAGATACCCAATGGTGAGTATAAGGCCGCTGCGGTCGACTAGGACCCCGCTGCCGCCGCGTTCCGTGCCAAGCGCGTGCGCGGTGAACCCATCCTCGGGCGTTTTCGAACGCAGTGCGAGGATCGACCCCAAGCGCGCCTGCAAATCGAATTCGAGCGTTTCCGGTTTCGGCTGTTGATCGTCCGGAATGGACCATTCTTCTTCATCGGCCATGACATCGCCTTCGCATTACCCGCACCCGACGCGGTCCCGCCGGTCCGGGGCCGAGCGCATCGCCCCAAAGTCTGACCGCTATTGCATCGGTGCGCCACCCTCTTCTGTGCGCCGCGCCACAAAGGCATCGAGTTCTTCAGCAATTGCCGGGTCCAATGACGGCTCTTCGAAATCCGCGAGCACCTGCTTGTACAGCGCATTCGCCCGTTGTGTCGCGTCCAGCGATCCGGCTTCTTCCCAGGTTTCGAAATTCCGCCAATCCGAGAGGATCGGTGCGTAGAACGCATCCTCATACCGCTCCAGCGTATGTTGAGCGGCGAAGTAATGGCCGCCCGGGCCGACTTCGCGGATGGCGTCCAAGCCCAGCGACGCCGCGTCGATGGTCAAAGGCTCCATGAACATCGCCATCATTTGCAGGATTTCCGCATCGATTACGAATTTCTCGAATGAAGCGCTCAACCCGCCTTCCAGCCAGCCCAGACCGTGCATAACAATATTCGTATGCCCCATCACAGTAGCCCAGGCGGAGTTGGAAGCTTCGTATGTCGCTTGCGCGTCGGGGGCGTTGGAAGCATTCACGTTGGAGGCGCGGAAGGGAACATTATAGCGCCGCGCCAATTGCGCGCCCAACAGGGTCGCCTTTGCATATTCCGGGGTGCCGAAGGCCGGCGACCCGGTCTTCATATCGACGTTGGAGGTAAAGCCGCCATAGACCGCCGGCGCGCCGGGATTGACCATCTGTAGGAAGGCAATTCCCGCCAGAGCCTCGGCATTCTGCTGAACGACCGCGCCGGGGATGGTGACCGGCGCCATGGCGCCCGACAACGTGAAAGGGGTCAAACAGACCGGCTGTTTTCGTTTTGCCAGTTCGATCATTCCCCATAGCATGGGGATATCGTACTGCAGAGGCGAGTTCGCATTCACGATGGTCCAGATGCTGGGTTCGCGGAGCAACTGCTCTTCGCTGATGCCACGCCCGATCCGCGCCATCTCGATCACATCGAGAATCCTGTCGCGCCCCAGCGAATAACCGAACACCACCTTGTCGGTAAGCCCCTGCATCAACCGCATCGCCTTGAGATGGCGGACGGGTACGGGAATATCGGTCGGCTCCACCGGATAGCCGCCGACCATATGGCAGATGTTGAAGGCCTGACTAAGGCGCAGGAAGTTCGTGTAATCCTGTTCGGTTCCCGGACGGCGTCCACCGTCGGTGTCGATAGCGTTCGGCGGGCTGGCGATACTGACGAAATTAACCGTATTCCCACCGATGTGCAGATTGTGGGCCGGGTTGCGCGCATGCAGATCGAACGCCGACGGCACCGTTTTCAAATGATGTTCGACCAAGTTGCGGTCGAAGCGGACCCTCTCGCTGTTCGGATCGACATCGGCCCCCGCCTGCTTCAGAATCTCCCGCGCTTCCGGCAGCAGAAAATTCATTCCGATCTCTTCCAGAACCTGGAGGGACGCAGCGTGCACCATCTCCAATTCATCGGCGGAAACCACTTCTATCGGCGCGTGGTGATTACGCCATTGCTTGAACGGCAGTTGCTTCAGGCCCGCCGGTGCAGCCTTGCGGACGCGGGCGCGGGAAGCCCCTTCAGATCTCGACCGTCGCGCCATCTAATCACCCCCCGGGAAATGCGCCGCGTCACAGGATTGCCCCTACGGCTTACAACATATCGAACCGCTTTCTGTTAAAACGGATTGCGCACGTAATCACGCGCCAATGCGGCCAACAATACGAAAAACGACATCGATTGAGATTTATAGGACCGCCCCTCGATCAGCTCTGTCGCGCACGCTCTGGAAACAGGCCGGCGAGGCCGGCGGCGCTCGCCTCGGAAATGCCGCGTTCGGTGATCAGGCCGGTGACCAAGCGGCCCGGCGTGACGTCGAAAGCATAGTTTGCAACCGGCGTTCCAACCGGCGGCACGGTCACGGTTTTCAGAGACCCATCGTCCGCAAGGCCGGTCACGTCGGTCACTTCCTCAGCGGCGCGCTGTTCGATGGGAACCTCCGCAACGCCGTCCTTCAGGGTCCAATCGATCGTCGTCGACGGAAGCGCCACATAGAATGGAACGTCATTGTCCTTAGCGGCCAACGCTTTCAGATAGGTACCGATCTTGTTGCAGACATCGCCCGATGCGGTCGTCCGGTCCGTGCCGACAATGCACATATCCACCATGCCATGCTGCATCAGATGGCCGCCCGTATTGTCCGCGATAAGCGCGTGGCTGACCCCGGCGCGCGCAAGCTCCCAGGTTGTCAGCGCCGCCCCCTGATTGCGCGGGCGCGTCTCATCCACCCAGACGTGAACGGGAACCCCCGCGGCATGGGCGCGATAGATCGGCGCGGTCGCGGTGCCGAGCCCGCAGGTCGCCAACGCCCCGGCATTACAGTGGGTCAGAATGTTAACCGGCTCACCCGGCGGCTTGGTTCGGGCGAGATCCTGAATGACGGCAAGACCGTGGGCACCCATACCGTCACAAAGCGCCTCGTCTTCGCGGACAATCTCCGCCGCACGCACATAGGCGGCGGCGCGCCTCTCAGATTCAGGTAAAGGAAGCAGCGTGGTCCGCATGTCATCCAGCGCCCAACGCAGATTGACCGCCGTCGGCCGCGTTTCCATCAGATCCTCGCAGGCGCGCTCCAGCATAGCGTCGCTCGGATCCTCATTCACGGCCAGTGCAACCCCATAGGCCGCTGTACCGCCGATCAGGGGCGCTCCGCGCACCAGCATGTCGCGGATTGCACGCACCGCATCGTCCAAACCGCGCAAGGAAACCGTGTCGAATTCATGGGGCAGACGCGTCTGGTCGATAATCCGGACCGACCAACCGTCATCAGCGAGAGAAATGGTTTTGAAATCCAATGCCGGCAGCGCCGTGGCGTCTCTCATGGTACGGAAATCCTTACCTCTTCGATGCTTTGCATGGGGAATGATCCAGTATCGGTTGCCAGCGCAACCATCTCCCCCCACACTCGATTAAGAGTTGACCGTTTCATCCTTGTTGAAAAGCCAAACCATGCCCGCATCGAACCAATATCGCGATTTCCGTTACGAGGACTTTCTGCCTGCTCAGCTGCAGGGCCTGTCGACGACCATCAACCAGTTGGTCGCGGAGGAACTTGAGGCGCGTCACGGCCTCAGCTTGAACGAATGGCGCGTCCTTGCCCATGTCGCCGTCAATCCCGGCACCACAGCGCAAGCGGTCGCGGCAGCCGCCAGGATCGACAAGGGTTGGGTCAGCAGATCGCTCCGCATTTTGACATCCCGCGGCTTGATCGAACGCCGCCAGAGTGGTCAAGACGCCCGCAAAAGCCTGTTGGAAGTCACGGAACAGGGCATAGGGCGGTTCGATGCGGCGGCTGGAAGCATCCGCACCCTGCAAAACAGTCTGCTGGACGCCTTCAGCGCGGACGACCACGAAGCGTATGTCCGCCTGACGGCCCGACTGCAAAGAGCGGCCCACGACTTGAAAGAGCGATAGGCGTCCCGCACCACGCGCCACGCCGCCGCCCCGCCCACCGTCAGCCCAGCCCGGCTCTACCCGAGCACACAACACCCAATTCACTTTACGTTCTCAAAAATGCATGCAAAGGCTCCAAACCCGCCACAAAAATAGGAACAAAATTAGAACAAAAATCCTTGCTAAGTCTCGGTTTTTCCAAGCTTTTCCATCTGTTTCCATTGACGAGACATAATTTCCCATGATATCCCATTAATTCCCAGTTGATGGCATGCTTAGGACAAGCGTGACCGGATCGGGAGCTGCGAGACCGAGAATTTCGTTCGGGTGGCGCAGACCAAAGCTGGGGCAGCGTTTCAGCTCTGCCGGAAAAGCCTTGGCCCGCCGACACCCCTCGGCCGAGCGCTGGGTGACGGTTAGTGTTCGGGGGTTTGGCTCAAAATGCCTCTGTTTACAGGCACATACGAGAACAAGGTCGACGGCAAGGGGCGTGTCTCTTTGCCGGCACCGTTCCGTGACCGCCTGTCGTCGGCCGCCGGCCCCACGACCGACCGAAGTTTCTACATTTTCCCCTCGCCGAATTCCGCCGGCCTAGAAGCGGCGGACGAGGCGTTCATGGTGATGATCTCGGAGAGCATCGAAGCCCAGGCGGATCTGTTTTCCGCCGAAGAAGAGGCCTTGAGCCAGATCGTCGCCGATGCCCTTCCGGTCAGTTACGACACGACAGGCCGGTTTGTACTGCCGCCCAGACTGCAAAAGCAGGCGGGCATTAGCGCAAAGGCCCTGTTCGTGGGCAAGGCGAAACGCTTTCAGATTTGGGACCCCGCTACGTATGAGAGCTTCGCCAAAACTGCCCGCGAACGGGCCAAGGGCCTAACCTTGAAAATGCGCCCCGCGGCGGGAGGCGTCTCATGACCGGGCATCATATTCCCGTGCTGCTGACCGATATGCTGGAAGCGTTGGCCCCGCAGGACGGCGAAACACATCTGGACGGCACCTTCGGTGGGGGTGGGTATTCAAGGGCTATCCTGGAGACCGCCCGATGCAATGTCTGGGCGATAGACCGCGACCCGGAAGCAATCGACCGCGCGGACACACTTTTGAAAGATTTCCCGCGGCGGTTCGCCATCCTGATGGGGCGGTTCGGGGACATGGAAGACCTGCTCGCGGAAGCGGGCGTCGACGGACTGGACGGTATTGTTCTCGATATCGGCGTTTCCTCACCACAGATCGACACCCCGGAGCGCGGCTTTTCGTTTCGGCAGGATGGGCCGCTGGACATGCGCATGGGCGGCGACGGACCGACAGCAGCGGACATCGTGAACGATTGGGAAGAAGCAGCCTTGGCGCGTTTGATCCGCGACATGGGCGAAGAGCGCCGGGCCCGGCAGGTTGCCCGCGCCATCGTCGAAGCCCGTGCGGAGGCGCCCCTGACCCGTACCGCCCAGTTGGCGGACGTCGTCCGCCGAGTCGTCCGGAAAGCTAAGGACGGGATCGATCCGGCAACCCGGACCTTCCAGGCCCTGCGGATTGAGGTGAATGACGAACTGGGAGAGTTGGACCGCGCCTTGGCCGCCGCCGAACGGCTGCTGAAACCCGCAGGCCGGCTTGTGGTGGTCGCCTTTCACAGCTTGGAAGACAAGCGCGTCAAGTCTTTTATGACCGAGCGATCCGGCGGGGCGGGCCTCTCGCGCCATCTGCCGGGGCCGCCGGAGGGTCAGCGACACCCCACATTCACGGTGCCCAAGCGCCGGTCTGTGAAAGCGGGCGACGGCGAATTGGCTGCAAACCCGCGCGCCCGGTCGGCGCGTCTGCGTGTTGCGATCCGCAACGATGCGCCCGCCTGGGCAACCGGAAACGGGGGCGGATCATGAAAATCACCGCCATCCTGATCTGGGCGGCCTTGTGCGTCGGCAGCGGTTCGGCCCTGTTCACCATCGCCTTCGCGGTCGAGGACCTTGAGCAAGAACTTACCGGGATCAATCGCCAAATCGAACAGGAACGCGAGGCGCTGCACGTGCTGGAGGCCGAATGGAGCTATCTGACCCGGCCCGAGCGCATCGGCGCCCTGGGGGCCCAACTTCTGCCGGACCTTGGCAGCGCAACCGTCGAACAAATCGTCTCCCTGGACGACTTGCCCGAACCGATCGCGGACACAACCGCTCCTGAACAGCAGGTCGCGGAGAGCCCGTCGCCGCCGCGCGCGCCGC
>JANQIT010000299.1 GCA_028282025.1 Hwanghaeella sp.
TAGCGGTGCCGTCCGGCGCGCCGCGCAACCCGTTCCGCTGGTCCCTCGGGGCCTTCGGAAGAACGGTCCGGCGGTCTTTGCCGGATCATCACAGCAGTCCGTTTTGCGGGCTGTGACCTGACGTCCGGCGGGTCCTTCGGGACCCAATGGCAATAGGAGGTACTATGTCAGGACTAAGCGAAGGTGAAGCGAGGGAATTCCACGGAATTTTCATCACGAGCTTCATCATCTTCACAGTCGTCGCGATCGTCGCGCATATGCTTGTGTGGCAGTGGCGCCCCTGGATTCCAGGGCCTGAGGGGTATGCTTACCTCCTCGACACGGTCGAAGGCACCAAGGTTGCCCTCACTCACTTCATTTCAAACGTAGCGTAGGAGGTGAAGCGATGTGGAAAGTATGGATGATCTTCGACCCCAGGAGGACGCTCGTGGCCATGTTCACGTTCCTCCTGGTCCTCGCTCTGTTGATTCACTTCATTCTGCTGTCGACCGACCGGTTCAACTGGTTGGAAGGCCACGCGGTGGAGAAAGCCAGCAGCGCGATCAATCCGATCACGCAGATGATCGGATGACGCCGTTAGTGATGGCGGGCTTCCCTGGGCCCGGCGTTCAGGGAAGTCCGCTATCACCGGCATTCTTCTAAGTCCGCGCGGGGGTGCGGCGTGACATTGGAGCAAGCGCCATGGCGATGCTGAGCTTTGAGAGAAAATACCGCGTCAGGGGGGGCACCTTGATCGGCGGCGACCTGTTCGACTTCTGGGTCGGCCCGTTCTACGTGGGCTTCTTCGGGGTCTTGGTGATCTTCTTCTCCGCGCTCGGGACGGCGCTGATCTTTTACGGCGCCGCCATCGGGCCGACCTGGAACCCCTGGCAGATCAATATCGCGCCGCCGGATCTGAAATACGGCCTCGCCCTGGCGCCGCTGAAGGAAGGCGGGCTGTGGCAGATCATCACCATCTGCGCCACCGGCGCCTTCGTCTCCTGGGCATTGCGGCAGGCGGAGATCGCCCGCAAGCTGGGCATGGGCCTGCATATTCCCTTCGCCTTTTCCTTCGCGATCCTGGCCTATGTGACCCTGGTCATTTTCCGCCCGCTCCTGTTGGGTGCCTGGGGGCACGGCTTCCCCTACGGCATCATCAGCCATTTGGACTGGGTGTCCAACGTGGGCTACCAGTTCCTCCACTTTCACTACAATCCGGCGCATATGATCGCCATCACGTTCTTCTTCACGAATTGCCTGGCGCTCGCGTTGCACGGCTCGTTGATCCTGTCGTCCGTCAATCCACAACGCGGAGAAACGGTCAGGACGGCCGAACACGAAGACACCTACTTCCGCGACGCCGTCGGCTATTCCATCGGCACCTTGGGAATCCACCGCCTGGGAGTCTTTCTGGCCATTTCCGCCTCTTTCTGGAGCGCCGTCTGCATTCTGATCAGCGGCCCGTTCTGGACCGCCGGTTGGCCGGAATGGTGGAACTGGTGGCTCGACCTGCCCGTTTGGTAAGAAAGGAACACGACAATGTTTGACGTCAAACTTGGACTGTCTGATCTGGATACCAATACCGCGAATTCCCCCGCCAAGGCAGAAACCTGGTTTGCCCGGAGGCTCGAACAACTGGTCGTCCGCATCGGCGCCCGCTGGCTTTATCTGCCCATCTCGCGATAAGCGCAAAGGAAGGCAACCATGACGGAGTATCAGAACGTCTTCACCCGCGTCCAGGTCAGGGGACCCGCGGAGGAAGGCGTCCCGCTGCCCGAGAACGACAGGATCGGCAAGCCGGTGTTCAGTTACTGGATGGGCAAGATCGGCAACGCCCAGATCGGCCCCGTCTACCTGGGCTGGTGGGGGGTGGCGTCGCTGTTTTTCGGGATCGCCGCCTTCGAGATCATCGGCTTGAACATGTGGGCGTCGGTCAATTGGGATCCGATCCAATTCGTTCGTCAACTCTTCTGGTTGTCGCTCGACCCGCCGGCGCCCAGCTACGGCATGTCCATTCCGCCCATGTCCGAGGGCGGCTGGTGGGTATTGGCCGGTTTCTTTCTGACGCTGTCGCTCTTGTTGTGGTGGGTGCGCATGTATCGCCGGGCCATTGAGCTCGGCATGGGAACCCATGTGGCCTGGGCCTTTGCCTCGGCGATCTGGCTGTTCCTGGTTCTGGGCTTCATCCGCCCGCTCCTGATCGGCAACTGGGGCGAAGCGGTGCCGTTCGGCATTTTCTCGCACCTGGATTGGACGGCCGCCTTTTCCTTGCGCTACGGCAATCTGTTCTACAACCCCTTCCACATGCTCTCCATCGCCTTCCTCTACGGTTCCGCGGTGCTGTTCGCCATGCACGGCGCGACCATCCTCGCGGTCAGCCGGTTCGGCGGCGACCGGGAAATCGAGCAGATCGTCGACCGCGGGACCGCTTCCGAGCGGGCCGGTTTGTTCTGGCGCTGGACCATGGGTTTCAACGCGACCATGGAATCCATTCACCGTTGGGCCTGGTGGTTTGCTGTCCTCACAACGCTAACTGGCGGGATCGGTATTCTTCTGACGGGCACCGTTGTTGATGATTGGTTCGCTTGGGGCGTCAAGCACGGTCTCGCACCTGGTGAGAACTGGGTCGCACGATAGGCTCCGTCCGAATACTGAAATAGTTCTGAAGCCCCGGACGCTCGTCGCTCGGGGCTTTTTTGATCTCGAGCGGGTCCAGCGTTGTAGTTTTTGACCGAGGTCGAAAAACTCCGGCCGTAGACACATTGACAGTTTAATACGAATTCCGTATCAAATTTGTGGTGGCCCATTGTTAATTTGGGTCTTTTGTATTTCGAGGGCCGTATGACTGGACTATTGAGCACCTTGGGTCGCGTTGGTCTTGCATCGCTCTTTCTCCTCGGTGGATTGAATAAGATAGTGAATTACGAACCAACACTGTCTGATATGGCGCGTGTCGGCTTGGAACCCGCTGGGCTTTTGTTGCCTCTCGTTATTGGCTTAGAGATTGTTGCCGGGGCTTTGATTGCAATTGGCCGGTGGTATGTCTCTATCGCCGCACTTGCACTTGCTGGATTTACACTTGCAACAAACGTGGCGTTTCACGATTTCTGGGCGATGGAGGGGGAGCGGGCAGCGCTCGAATTATCTTTGTTTTTCAAGAACGTCTCGATTGCTGGTGCGCTGCTTTATGTGGCTGGCATCCATGCTTCGCACGGTGGTGCCGACGCAAAATCCAATTGATGTCTGCTTAGACAGGAGGCTTGTAAGCGCAAAAGAGGGGCTGGAAAATCGCCTAGGCGATTTCTGAGCTCTCTTTGGAGACCAAACCGCTCAACTCCTTGCCTTCCCAGGAACCATGGGCATCAAGCACTTTAAAGCGGGCGAAGAGTTCTTCACTAAAATATTCGCCTTCGGTGACTTCTTTAGCAGCGATTGCGTGGCACCCGCCTTTATGGGCAAAGGCAACCATTGCTTGGCGGCTATCCCAAATTGAAAAAGTCACCTGGTGCAGCCAGGGGATTTCACCAAGGCCGATCTTGAAGGCG
>JANQIT010000353.1 GCA_028282025.1 Hwanghaeella sp.
GATTGTTCGCCGGCATGTCGACCGTGCGGTCCAACGTCAATCCGAACCGCTCGCCCGCCGCGGCGACATCCTCCAACCGCCGGATGCCCCATTCCGGGTTCCGTCCGCGCAGGCTTTGATCGAAGGAGAGGTTGCCTTCCGCGGTCGGCACGCCGTCCTGGATGAACGGTCCGTATAGCGCCAAGACCCCCGTCCCCGGCGTCAGGATTGCGCCTGCGCCCCGCAACAACCCCTCGCACGCCGCCCAGGGGGAAATGTGGATCATATTGGCGCAGAAGATGGCGTCAGCCTGCGTCACCGGCCAAGTGCCGGCGCTTGCATCGAGATGCCGGGCGGGCAGGATGCGCCCGCCGTCCGGGTCCACGTCGCGCGCATAGGCGTCGATCCCGGCCAGGGCGGAGGCGTCGGCATCCGTCGGTTGCCATTGCCAGCCATCGATCCGGGGCGCGAAATAGGCGGCATGCTCGCCGGAACCACTGGCGACTTCCAACAACAGGCCGCGTTCCGGCAAACCCGCCTGCAAGACCGGCAGGATTGCGTCCCGGTTTCGCTGCACAGCAGGCGCCTGCCTTCTGGGGTCTTCCGTCACGTTCGTCTCCTTCCCGGGCATACAGTGTCAATTCGTCCGAGCGGCGATACGCGAAACGGTATTGCCCGACAAGGCCAATGCGAGATATGACGTCTGCCCCATGTGAACCCGGCGGCAGCCCGCCGGATGCGGTGAGGAGAGCGTAATGACCTACGTGGTCACAGAATCCTGTATCAAGTGCAAGTATCAGGATTGCGTCGAGGTTTGCCCCGTCGACTGCTTCTATGAAGGCGACAATATGCTCGTCATTCATCCGGACGAGTGCATCGATTGCGGCGTCTGCGAGCCGGAATGCCCGGCCGAGGCCATCCTTCCCGATACGGAGGGAGAAGCGGAAAAATGGCTGGAACTGAACCGGGAATATTCGGAAAAATGGCCGAACATCACGGTGAAGGGCGACGCGCCGTCAGACGCGGACGACTTCATGAATGTCAAGAAGAAGTTCGAGAAGTTCTTTTCCGCCGAACCCGGTAAGGGAAACTGACCCCGCCCCAGCCGCGCCCTGCAGGCCGGGCCAAACCGCCTTCATTGGGATACCGCGTTGCGGTAAGCCTATGAAAGGATTGAGGCGCTTGCGACTCCGGGGCTGGGAATACCGCTTTTCCTGTGCTATACTACCGACGTTAATTGGCGGAAAGATCACTTGCGTCTAATGCGCAAGGCCTGTTGCGGTGATCGTTTTTCACCTTTGAACAGGCCGATGATCGCCCGGCTCACGCATGGTCCTTCAAGGCCGCTTGGCACACCGCACGGCGGCTTGGGCGGATCATTCGTCCGAATAAGACGAGAATGGCTCGATGTGTTCAGCGAAGGCGAACGCATAGAGCGATTTGTGCACTTTAGAACGCCAGTTCATGGCGCCACACCCGGCCGCAAACCGCGTTGTTGAATGAAGTTGGCATAAGGATTGAGGTAAGAATGTCGAAAGGCACCAAGTATCAGTCTGGCGATCATGTCGTTTACCCCACGCATGGCGTCGGCAAAGTCACTGGTATCGAAAAGCAAGAAATTGCAGGCACCTCCCTGGAGTTGATCGTAATCGAATTCGATAAGGACCGGATGATTCTGCGCGTCCCCGTTGCGAAGGCGGACGATTCCGGCCTGCGCAAACTGTCCTCGCCGGATCAGATGAAGTCGGCGCTCAAAACCCTGAAGGGTAAAAGCCGCGTGCGCCGCACGATGTGGTCCCGCCGCGCCCAGGAATACGAAGCGAAGATCAACTCGGGCGACCCGGTGGCCATCGCGGAAGTCGTCCGCGATCTGTTCCGGAACGCAAACCAGCCCGATCAGTCCTACAGCGAACGGCAGCTCTATCAAGCCGCGCTCGACCGGTTGGCGCGCGAGTTCGCCGCCGTCGAAGCGATCGGCGAAGAAGAAGCCGCCGAGAAGCTGGAAGACATGCTGCAGAAGGCGGCGGCCTGACGCCGAGAAACGCCATATCCTATCTTTGCTGCGCGGTCCGGGGTTACCAACCCCGGGCCGCGCTGTCTTTCTGGCTTTTCCCGACACCTTGCGGCCATGGGGTTTCGGGGAGGTTTCCAGTAGGTTTCCGGGGCTTTCCATTCCAAGGCCAACTCGTTAGGTTCCCGGGGTAACCCGCCCCGCTGGTCACCGGGAGAGATTGGCGCCTGATGACATCGCCCCCGCCGCAACAGGCGACGCAAGTCCGCCTCCGGAACAGTGTCGAACAGTTCTACCCGGTCATCCAAAGGCCGGTGGACGGCGCGTCGGGACGCATCTGGGCAGTCGGTGCCGTGCATGGCGAAATCTACAAGCTTGAGATGCTGCACGACGCACTGGCGGCCAAACTGCAGCCCGGCGACCGGATCGTCTATCTGGGCAATCTTATCGGACACGGCTATGACACGGTCGAGGTTCTGAACGAGATCCTGCGGTTCCGCTGCTGGTTTCTGGCCCGACCACCTTTCGTGCATATCGACGATTTCATCGTCCTGCGCGGCCAGCAGGAGGAGATGTTTCAAAAACTGTTGCAGATCCAGTTCGCCGCCGAGCCGCAGGAATTGCTGGCATGGATGCTGGAGCACGGGCTTGAAACCACGCTTTTGGGATACGGAACCGACGCGGCGGCGGCATTCAAGGCCGCACGCGAGGGAACGCTGGGACTGACCTATTGGACGACCGACATCCGCAAGCGTCTGAAGGCGCAGCCCGGGCACGAAACGCTGATCACCAAGCTGAAGCGGGCGGCCTATGCCGATACGAAGTCCTTGCTGTTCGTCAGCGCCGGCCTGGACGACACGAAGCCCCTTGTGGGTCAGACGGACGCCCTGTGGTGGGCGCCGCGCGCTTTCGAGGCGATTTCCGCCCCATACCGGGAGTACGGCCGGATCGTGCGCGGCTATGACCCGGACCACCGCGGCTTTGTCGAAACCGACCATACCTATTCCCTGGATGGCGGTGCGGGCCGTGGGGGTGTTTTGATCGCCGCCTGTCTTGGTTTCGATGGCGACCTCCAGGAAATCCTTACAGTTTAATCGGGCATATCTGTTTTTCTTACCGATGGACAATCGGGATTAGCGGCTCAGACGCCGTTTGTTTTGGTCCAACCTCCTGAATTTTCCGCCTAATTTCCATAGATCACGAAAACGTTAGCCATTTTCTCACAAAATACCTGACTAAAAGACTATGTTATTTATGAGCCGGACCATTTAGACGTGATCCGGAAGAAAAAACCCAGCGTATTGGTCAACAAATAAGAATGACAGGGCGGTTCCAGCCGGTGGTCGCGGCTTAACGGTGGAGGCGAGAAGTGGCGCATATCGACGATCCCCAAACCCAACGGGCGAATCTTTCATTCATCAAGGCTTCGATGCAGGAGCCCCTGCTGTCCCGCGACCGGGAGCAGGATTTGGCCCGCCGTTGGCGCTATCAGCAGGACGAACGGGCGCTGCACCAGCTGGTCCGCGCCTATACCCGTCTTGTGGTCAGCACCGCCACGAAATTCCGGAATTACGGGCTGCCGATGGGTGACCTCGTCCAGGAAGGCAATGTTGGCCTGATGCAGGCCGCCGCCCGGTTCGAGCCGGAACGCGACGTCCGTTTCTCCACCTATGCCTCCTGGTGGATCCGGTCCGCGATGCAGGATTACGTGCTGCGCAACTGGTCCATCGTCCGGACCGGCACGACCGCCGCCCAGAAATCGCTGTTCTTCAACCTGCGCCGGCTACGCGCCAAGATCAGCGAAGCGCCGAACGGACGGATGACCCACGAGGGCCGTGAATTCGTCTCCCGCGAACTGAGCGTCGATGTCAGCGAGGTCGAGACGATGGAGATGCGTCTCTCGGCATCCGACCAATCCCTGAACGCGACCATCTCCGACGGATCCGAAGACAATTGGCAGGACTTCCTGGCGGACACCCGCCCCGATCCGGAGGAGGTTGTCTCCGGCTCTCACGATGCGCGGACGCGCTCCCTGTGGCTGAGCGAAGCGATTGGCGAACTCTCCGACCGCGAACAGGTCATCATCCAGGAACGCCGGATGGTGGAGGAAGGCGCGACGCTGGAGCAGCTCGGTCAGAAACTCGGCGTCAGCAAGGAACGGGTCCGCCAGCTTGAGCATCGCGCGCTGAACAAGCTGAAATCCGCGATCCTGCGCCGGATCGAATCGCCGCGCGATCTGCTGATGGAAGCCTAGGTCGTCCCCTTTCAGGGTTCATTGCGGGATGGCGTCTATTCCGACGGGGCGCCCAGCAGCTCGATCTGATCGGGCGTGACGATCTCCAGATACGGGCCATTGTAGCGCCGCACGACCCCGCGGACGCGGACGCGCCGCCCTTCCAACGCGCGCAACGGCAAAGGGCCCGCCGTTTCATCGGCCCCCGAAACGGACCGCAGCCTGGAGCCCGCCGTAAAGTCGGTCCGCCACGCGTCCCCGAAATTCACGAAATTCATCCGACCCACACGCGCGACCCGTCTCACCGTCCCGGTCACAATGCGAAACCCGTTCGGAATGTCCCTCGGCGCGCCGGCGTCATAGACCATCCAGTGTCCCGACCCCCAGAGCCCGTTCCCCGCCCGACGCGCCGCATCCTCCGCTGCGAGCAGAGCACGGCGGCTGTCGGGGGTCGCGACACCGCCCGCGAAGCGCGCCGCGCCGCGCTGTATGACATGTTCCTGGAGCCAGAGCCCGTCGCCGGCATGGACCTGTCCGGTCAGCCGGCCATAGCGGTCGGACCGCGCCGCGACCACGGTCCAATCCGGGGAACGGTTTTTCTGCCGCCGCAACAGAGCCACATAGAGCTTGTTTGGCGCGACCAGACGATAGGCCTGGTCCAATCCGGCCAGCACAATCTCCGCACCGTCTTCGGTGAGGATAATCCCATCTCCGCCGACCTCCGCGATGCGAACCTGCTGCCTGGACTGGCCGCCCCCCGCCTGTTCGGACGGTTCCGCCGGAACGGCCGGAAATGCGCTTGCGACCGCCAAAACCCACAATAGAATTGTTATTTTTGGCGGGAATGCAGTAACCATAGTTGAACTCAGGATACTTAACCCTAGTTTTTGTGCGAATGCCGCCCCCATAGCCGCCTTGGAAAAGAGCCCCATCAATGCCTAGGACCGACCTGTACCCTGCGATTGAGCCGTTTGCGGCCGGGACTCTGCAAGTCGATCCGATCCACAACATTTATTGGGAAGAATGCGGCAACCCAAACGGGCGCGCCATTCTTTTTCTGCACGGAGGACCGGGCGCCGGGTTTTCACCGGGGCATCGCCGTTTCTTCGACCCCCGCTTCTATCGCATCGTGCTTGTCGACCAACGCGGTGCGGGCCGGTCCAAGCCCTATGCCGAAATCCAGGCGAATGACACCGGCAGCCTGATCAGTGACCTGGAAGCGCTGCGGATGCACCGCGGCATCGACACCTGGACGGTTTTCGGGGGGTCTTGGGGCTCCAGCCTGGCGCTCGCCTACGCCCAAGCCCATCCGGAGCGCTGCGCCGGACTGATCCTGCGCGGCATCTTTTTGTGCAGGCAGACCGAAATCGACTGGTTCATGTCCGGTATCCGGCATTTCTTCCCGGAAGCCTGGGCCGATTTCATGGCCCACTTGTCGCCTGAGGAGCGCGACGAACCGCTGAAATCCTACTACCGCCGGCTGTGCGATCCGAACCCCGCGATCCATGCACCGGCCGCATCCGCCTGGAGCCGGTACGAGGCAAGCTGTTCGACCCTGATTCCCAGCAACGACACAATTGACGTCCTAAGCGACCCCGCCACATCCTTGGCGCTTGCGCGCCTGGAAGCGCACTATTTCATCAACAACCTGTTCCTGGAAGAAGGCGCGCTGCTGCAGAACGCCCACCGGCTGCGCGACATCCCCGGACTGATCGTCCAGGGCCGCTATGACGCCGTCTGCCCGCCGGTGTCGGCGTGGGAGTTGGCCGCGGTGTGGCCGAACGCCGAACTGGTGATGATTCCCGACGCCGGTCATTCAGCCGCGGAAAACGGAACCGTGCGCGCCCTGGTCGCGGCGACGGAAACCTTCAAGGAACGGCTGTCGGAAACCGACGGCGCCGCTAAGGCCTTGCGAACCGGCTGATCAGACGGCGGGCCGCCACGGTCGGCGGCAGCAATCCCGATGCGACGCTCTTCTCCATCACCGGCAGGGCCCCGGCAATCCCGGGGTCCCGCTTCAAGGCGGCAATCAGCCCGTCACCGACTTCCGCCCACATCCAGTCGAGCGCCTGCGCCGAACGCCGCGCCGCAAGCTCGCCGCTCTCTCCCAGCGCCTGCCGGAAAGCGCCGATCTTTTCCCAAACTTCGGCAATCCCGTCCCCGGTTTTCGCCGAGCCGGTGATCACGGGCACGGTCCAATTCGGCGAAGCGGGCCGCAGCAGGCGCAGGGCGCTGGCATAATCGGACGCAGACCGTCTCGCCGTCTCCGTCAATGCGCCGTCGGCCTTGTTAACGACAATCATATCCGCGATTTCGACAATGCCCTTCTTCAACCCCTGCAATTCGTCCCCGCCGCCGGGCAACAGCATCAAAAGGAAGAAGTCGGTCATTTCCGCGACCGTCGTCTCGGACTGACCGACGCCGACAGTCTCCACCAGCACCACGTCGAAACCCGCCGCTTCACACAGCAGGATCGATTCCCGCGTCCGCCGGGCGACCCCGCCGAGGGTCGCGCCCGCCGGAGACGGCCTGATGAAGGCGTTCCGGTTCCGCGAAAGATGCTCCATCCGCGTCTTATCGCCCAGGATCGATCCGCCGCTGCGTTTGGAAGAAGGGTCGACCGCCAATACCGCGATGTTGTGGCCCAGGTCCGTCACATGCCGTCCGAACGCCTCGATGAAGGTGGATTTACCGACGCCGGGAACACCGGAGATGCCGATGCGGATCGATTTTCCGGTCTTGGAGGAAACGCGTTCCAGCAAGGCTTCGGCCCGGTTTCTGTGATCGTCCCTGGTCGATTCGATCAATGTGATCGCCTGGGCGAGACGCCGCCGATCCCCGCCGGTCACCGCCGCGGCAAGCGTTTCCACATCGTCTTTGTCCGCGGGCGCGCGCCGCGCGTCCGGCCGTGTATCGGACCCCACACCGTCCCCACTATTTTTTCATCTGTGCGCCGAAGATCGTTCGGGCCATCAGCCGCAGTTTCTTCCGTGCGGTCGGATCGAGGTCCGCCAGCACCTTCTGCTTCTGGCGATAGATCAGCATGGCGGATTTTACCAGTTCTTCGTGGTTCGCTTCCGGCGGTGCTGCCGAGACGGCGACGGGCCGGCCGGCCGGCCCCGCGCCCCCACCTTCTTCGACCAGTTCGCGGTGGGCGCTGGCAATCGCCTCCCTGATCGTTTCCCGGTCCAGATCGGTGGCGTTCGCATCGTCGCGCAGAGCGCCCTGAGCCTCCGCCTCACCGGCATCCTTTGCCGCCCGGGCAAGCTCCGCGTCAAGATTTGCCGCAGAGGGCGGACCCGAGGGTTTCCCGGCCTGCCGGTTGCGGGCTTCCAGCGAGTCCCTGGCTTCCTTGGTCAAGAAGATCTTTTTTACGATTCTGTCGAACATCTTCCCTCTATACCGATGCCGTTGCAGGTCGCTTTGCAGGGCATATGGTTCAAGGACCGTGCCAACCGTCACCGTCCTCCATCGCCGCGCCGGACCGGTCGCAGCAATTTCGCCATCAGCAGTTCATCCACATAGTTTCCGTCGACCCGAACCGATGCAATCTTGCGGCCTTCCTCTTGGTATCCCTGCCGGCGATAAAACGCGATGGCCCGCTCGTTCGTGGCCATCACGGTCAATTCCAGGCGGACAATACCGCCTTCCATGGCGACCTGCTCCAAGCGGTGCATCAACCGCCGGGCGATCCCCCGGCCGTTATAGGCTTGAAGCACCCCGATCCCCACGGTGCCAGTATGCCTGATTCTGTCCAACTGGCCGGCAACTAAAATCGCTTCCCCGACCGGGTCGCCACCGCTCCAGGCATTCATAAGGGCGCAGCAGGGGGCTGCGCGCATGGACCGGATCACCACCTCCATCTCCTCGACACTGCCGGCCCGTTCCGCCGGCAGCCTATGGAAAAACGGCGTTTCGGCCAGCAAACGTTCTCCGAACTGCTTCAACGAACGGGCGTCCCGCTCGCGCGCTTCACGGATCGTGATATCGGTCACTGCGTCGGGCGTCATTCCGGTATCCACTTGCTTCGGGCGCGTACGCCCCCGCACATGCGTTCACGTATCGGGTGCATCGGCCGTCCCAGAGAACAGCCGCGGCAGCGCCCGGCCATCCCCATCGTACCATGGTCTCACCGCGCCGCCCCAGGAAAGGAATCTCGCGAATCGACGCTATGACGAACACTGATATAAGGTCCAACTTCGACCCGGAAACACTGGTAGAACATTCCGGCGACCAGGGGCAATGCGTTTGACGGTATGACACATTTGGAGCATGGACGCGGTATTGGATTGAGTCCGAAAGATTTCGAGGAGCGTGGGGCGGCGGCGCCTTTCACCACCCGAGTGCTTTTCTTTGCGCGGCTGCGCCAGGCTTCCGACCGCAGTCTGGAATATCTTGTACCCGGCCTTACCGGCGGCCTGGAGACCTGCATCATCCCGCACGGTAAGATAGGGCAGGCCTTGTCGCTGTCGATCTTCGACCGCGCGCTGATGGAGGAGCTGGAATACCTCAACCGCGTCAGCCCGGCGAATATCGACGACGCGGCGCAGGCCATCGCCTTGTCCGGCCTGGGCGGGTCGCGGTTGATGCGCCGCGCCCGGGCGCGCAAGGAAGCGGTGGAAGACCAGCGTCCCGCCATGCAGGGGCGTTTGATCAACGAAGTGCAGAGGACCGCAGGTCAGCAACTGATCGACCCGGCGCAACTCCGCACCCCGGAAGGCGGCGACGGCCTGAAGCCGCTCCTTTCCGTCGCCGCCGCACAGATTCAGGTTCCCGCGGAAGCGCTGCTGTCGCAAACCAGCCAATGGGCCGAAGTCCTGCTGCCGGTCGGGTTTCCCGGCGGACCTCCCGATGCACCGTATCGCAGAACGCTGGCGGAAATGGAACGTTTCGCCGCGGAACTGTCGAAATGGCTGATACCCGAACCGGTCGGGCCGGCGGAGATGGCGCAGCGCATATCCGTCGCCGCGCGCGAAACCATAACGGTCGCCAAGGACCATCTTTCGGCGATTGATGGGCTTGCCGGAGATATTGAAGGGGGGCTTCAGGATTGGGACCGAACCTGGGCCCGCCTGACAACGGAAATGGAGACCTTGTCGCACATCGTAGATGGGTGGCAACGGCTGGTCGACGCATGGGACAAAGTCGGCCGCATGGACCGCATCGATCAACGGGAGATCGTCGAACTCTTCGCACTCTACGCCCCGATTCTGCCGATAGGGCCCGGCGCCAAAAGCCATAATTTCTGGATTAATCTGAAGGAAAACCAGAAACGCTGGAATTCGATGATCGGGACTCCGGACCTGTTCGCGACCGACGACAAGACGCGTGACAAGCTCTCCGACTTCAAGGTCGAGGCGGCATGAACAAACAGGAAGACGCCCGCCAGGCTCTGCTGTCCTTCTTCGAGGCCCTGCCGGAAAAGCAGTTGAAGACCCTCGGCGCGAAGATCGAATTGGACAGGGCGGAAAACCGTTTCGGACTGCCGCATCAGGCGATCATCTCGCTGATGCGCCCCTATCTGGCCGCCGTACGCGCGCCCCGGGTCTACACGCCCCAACGCATTCTGTGCCTGCCCTTCGAGGACATGCTGGCCAATTCCGATCCCGGTTACAAACGGCCGGGATTCATCACGCGTAAAAGCATCCAGCCGGTTTGGAACTGGATAACTAAAGACCTTATCCCCGGGGAGTTTTCATCCCTGGCCCAGGATTTCGAGTCTGCGCAGAAAGCGGGAGACGAAGAAGAGACGGAGCGGATCGCCAGGAGGATCTGGAACCTGTGCGCGGCGGCCATGGCAGAGGCTATGGCGGGAATGGAAGACGACATCCAGGTCCATGACACGCTGGCATCGGCTCTGGGGGGAACCTTTTTCATCGAAGAGGCGCAGGAAATCGCCGCCGTCCTTTCCATCGCGGAAAATGTCGAGAGCATGAAAAAGGGATTGCCGCTGAAACCGATCGCGGTCCTGACGCCCGACGATGTGTCGGTCATCATCCGGCAGTACACGGAAGTCGGGGAGGAGAATCCGGGCAAGGAAATGTTCCTGCTGATGATCGTGATCGGCCGACTTCTACAACCTTTCCCTATACTGAGGGTTTTCCGTTCCCTGTCGCGCAAGGGTGACGATGCGGTGATCCGCACAACGGACTTGAGCATCGCGGGCGAAATCGTAATCGACGCATTGGAACGCGACGGGGACGCCGTGGTGCGGGTGGCGCACGACCCCGATTCCACGGAAGAAGAGATCGTCCGGAAAGCAACCCGCTTCGCCGCCGCCTTTAAAGGCATCACGACCGACATCGGCATCCGCCGCGAAGGCGAATGGGGTCAACGCATGTATAAAAGCCGCAACCAGGTATCCGGCGCGGTGGAGGACCGGATCCTCAGCGGCGCGAAAGAGATCATCGCCGACGCCCTGTCCGACTGGCAGGGCAGCAGTTCCCATTCGTTGGACGAGTGGCCCGACGAAGACGCGTTCGCAATGGCCGAACAACGGGCGGACGCGCTTGCCTCTCTATTCCGGATATCGGAGCAACTGGGCGTCCGGGCGAATTGTCAGGTCGCCTTGGACGAGATCCGGCGGATGCTGGACAATTACAGCGCCCCCCTTGTCGAAGCCCTGTCGCGCACGCCGGAAGATGAGCATCCCCAGGCGTTTGCAAACCTGGCGGTGGTGGTGCGTTTGCTGGAACTGGTCGCCAATCCCGACCAGGCCGACCTGCTGCGCCGCCGGGGCCGCGCCGCCCTGCAGCACAAGATGCTGGACTACTGACCCCGGCAAATCGAGCAACAACCCGAAACAGTTTAGCTTTCCGCCGTCCGCCCTGTCGCATGGCACAGCAACACGTACAGTTTGCCCACGTCCGCCGTCATGAAGGTCGATTGCAGAAGATGCTCCGGATCGTTCCGTTTTGACTCCTCCAACAGCCGGTCGAACTGCTGGACGAAGCGTTCGACATAGTCGCGCAGTTCCTTGTTCTCCTTGATCCGATCGGCGATCTGCCGCAGCAAGGCGGTCTGCTTGCCGCGCAGCAAGGTCCGGGTGAAAATCGACCGGTCGCCCTTGATATACCGCCGCCAGTCCGCCTCCGGCACATCGCCTTCGAGCAGGCGGGTCAAATCGATTGAGGTCGAATTGAGATCCTCAATGATGAAACGCGCGGCCTTCACGAACTGGTCCCGCCGCAGCCCAAACTCCTCTTTCTCGACCGACGTCCGCGTCTCCCTGACTTTGTCGGATGCATCGACCAGCGCTTTCGCCTGTTTCTCGAACGTTTCGCCAACCGACCCGGCCCGGTCGGTGGCCGCCTTTACGGCGGCGATCAGCCCCTTGCTGCTGCCGGCGACCTTATCACTGAGCCCGGTCAGCGATTCCCTGGTTTCCGCCGCCACCGTATTCAAGGTCTTTGTTTCCACATTCAGGGATTTGGCCACCGACTGGATTTGCCGGTTGGCCACATCGCCCGCCGCCGTCAGGTCCCCGGTTTGTGTCCGCAGCAGCGCGACCAGGGTTTCGATCCGCTTGGCGATCCGATCCGACGCGCCGGTGACGCCGTCGCGTTGTTCCGCAAATGCATCTCCCAAGAGCTTCGCCGCCTGGGTCGCCGACTCCGCCGCGCCGGTCATTTCCGTCGCCTGATCCTGCAATTGGCGGCGGTGGTCGTCGATCTGCATACCTGCCTTCACGGAGGCGCTGGTCAGCTTTTCGGCCTCCAGACCCAGCTTCTCGGTCAAACTGTCGAAATGGGCGACAGCCGCGCCCAGCGCTTTGTCGAAACCTTCGGATTCGGTTGTGAAGGTCGTCCCCGCCTCCACAATCCGGTCCCGAACGGTGTCCGCGGCCACCAGGATCGCCGAAACCTGTTCCGACAGCACCTCCCGAATCGCAGTGACGCGTTCCTCGGCGGTTTTGGACGCTTCGGCCATGGTCGCGGTCTGGCCCGCCAGGCTGGACTCCGCCTGGGCCGCATTCTCGGCCAGTTGCCGGGTCAGAACGCCCAGGGCGTCCGCATCGGCGCGCAGCGCCTCCCGGATCTTGATCACATCGCCCTGCGCCAGATCCGCCGCCTTGCCCAGCGCCTCGGTTCCCTGTCCCAGTGTTTCCTGCGCGGCCTGGATCTGCCGGGCCGCCTTGTCGGTGACGGTCTGCAGGGAGCCGCTGTGCTTTTCCAGGGACGCTCCAATACTTTCCGTCCGTTCCTGGACCCAGTCGGCGGCGGCGCGCAGATCGGCGCTCTGCCGCCGCAGCATTTCCGCCATCTCCCGGCCCTGTTCGACGGCCGGGTCGAAAGCACCGGTCACGGACTCCGCCCCTTCGGCGAGCGACTCCCGCAGGGACTTGGTCCGCGCAGCCAGCAGGGAATCGATTTCGGCGGCCTGCTGCACGCTCCGATCCGCGGATGCACTCAACAGATCGGCCTGTTTCTGCATCAGGGTCCGCATGGTCTCGACGCGCTCGGCCGCCGCATCGGTGGCCCGCGACAGGCCCTTGGTCTGTTCGTCCAGCGCGGCGCCTATTTCGACGAACCTGCCGGCCGCCGCCTCGGAAGCGTCGGTCAGGACGCGGCCCTGGCTTTCCGCCGCGCTGCGCACCAATCCGGTCTGCGTCGCCACCGCCGTCGCCGCCTCGGCAAGCTCTTCCACCTGGCGTTGGATATTGCTGCGGATCTCCTCCGACTGCCCTTGGGTGCGGTCCGCGGCTTCCAGCAGAACAGCCGCCTGTTCCTTGACCTGCCCCAGCAGCAGCTCGACGGTCGCGCCATTGCGCGCCACCGCCGCGTTCATCGCCTTTTCGGCGCCGTCGATATCGGCGGCCATGGCGTCGGCGAAGCGCGCGGCCTTGCCGCCCAGATCCTCGCCCATCCGTTCCAGACGCCCGCGGGTGTTTTCCAGCAATTCCGCTTGCCCGGTTTCGGCGGCGCTGAGGGCGGCGGCGATGGCCCCGGTCAGGATCTTACCCTGCCGGTCCAACAGATCGGTCATCTGGGCGACCCGGACGCCGGTTTCCTCGGTGAAGTGGCGGAACGCATCTTTTTCCGTGTCCAGCCCCGCATTCAGCCCCTGAATGGTTCTGCCGGTCTGGTCGTCCAGCAGGGTCAGCAACCCTTCGATACGGGAGGCGGCCTGACCGGCGAACTCTTCGAAGCTCTGCGACTGGGTTTCCACACCGTCTTTCAGTTTGCCGACGGCGTCGCCGATCCGCGTGTCGACAGCCGCCATGGCCTTGGACAGCCGCGTTTCGGTTTGCGCCGCAGCCTGACTGAGCGTGCCCGCATGGTCCGCGACGCTTTCGCTCATCCGCCCGGCCTGCTCGCTAACGGTCTCCACCAGATCAGAGGTGGCGGCGATGCTCGCGGCCTTGGACTGCGTCACGAAATCTTCGAAAGCGGCGACATGCCGGTCCAGATTGTTCTTCAGTTCCGCGGTCAGCATCTCGGCCCGCGCCGCCAGCCGGGCGTCCACGTCCGCGACCAGCCGCTCCGCTTCCGCCCCCAGCGCCTCCAGGCGTTCCTGTTGCCGCTCGAAGGTGGCGTCCAGATGCTCTCCCGTCTTCGCGGTCCCTTCGCGCAGCCGGTCGGACAGGCCGTCGATACGCCGGTCCGTCCGTTCGGCGAAGGTTTCGAACCCCTCGACCTGCCGGCGGTAGGCTTCGTCGATTTCGCGCACCGTGTCCTGGGCCTGCGCGCGCACCGCGTCGGAAAGGGCCGACAGTTTTTCAGAAGCCGCGTCGCCCGCCTTCGCCAGGGTTTCGCCGCCGTTGGCCAGGATCTCCGACACCTGTCGCACGCGGCCTTGCGCGGCATCCGCCGCCGCATCGACTTCGTCACGGTAGGCGCGGATCCGCGCACCCACCTCGTCGACCCGGCCCGCCATGCCGTCCGCAGCGGCCAGCATGCCGTCGGCCTCCGCGCGCAGAGTGTCGCCCAGCCCTTCGCCGCGCTCCAGGGCCAGATCGAAAGCGTCGGCCAGGGCTTGGGTCTGGTTTTCCACCGAGTCGCGGATCGTCCGCTGCTGTTCCTCCAGGCGCTCGACCAGGGCGGCGAGTTTTCCGGATTCCTCCGAAAGAATGTTCTTCAGGGCCCCGCTTTGCCGCGACGCATCGCCGGACCGCGCTTCCAGCGCTTCAAGCTGCTCCTTCAGCCCCTCGGTCAGAGCCGCGACCTGGTTGACGCTTTCCTCGCTGGCGGCGCTGAGGTCGCGGGCCTGTTGCCGCAGCGCATCCGAAACGATCTTGACCCGCGCCTCGGCTTCCTCCGCCGGATAGGCGAGCAAGGCCAACTGACGCCGCAGCACGTCCGTATGGTGGCGCACATCGTGACCCCGCCGGATATAGATCGCGGTCAGCCACAGGAAGGCGAGCGGGGTGAAGACCCCGGCCACCATGCCCGCCAGTTCGTGCGGCAGCAGCGCCGGCAGCAGGGACCAGCCGATCATCGTGTCGACATACCATCCGCACAGGCCCAGCCAGGCGGCGCTGATCGCGGCCGAGACACCTCCGGTCCACAGCCCGACACGCCGCGCGCGGCGCACGCCCTCCTGAATCGCTTCCGGCGTCGGTGCGCCGGGACGGGATTCCGGTTTCGGAAACTGGGTGATTTCGGCGGCCATTGGGCTGTTCCCACACGGTTCTTGTAGAGAATCCAAGCTACGCCGATCCGGCGTCGGTTTCAAAGGAAGCCGGTTTAGAGCCGAGCCTTCAGACGCTTGGCGCGCATCGTCCACGGCGATATGGTGCGCCGCCCGCGCAACCGATTCGGTTCCGGTTTGTCGTTCCTCCGTCAACCGCGGCCCGGCCGCCGCTCGTCAGGGAAGCCCCAACATGCCCACACATCCCGACTTTCCGAACCTGGTCGTGCTGGACCACCCGCTTATCCAGCACAAGCTGACCTGGATGCGGCGCAAGGATACGCCGACATCGATGTTCCGGGATCTGTTGCGCGAAATCTCGCTGCTGATGGGCTACGAGATCACCCGCGAGGTGCCGCTGACCAGCGAAAAGATCGAAACCCCCGTCGCGCCGATGTCGGCCCCCGTCCTGGCGGGTCGCAAGGCGGCCATCGTCTCCGTCCTGCGGGCCGGGCTGGGGATGGTCGAAGGGCTGCGGGAATTGATGCCGGGCGCGCGGGAGGGTCAGATCGGCCTTTACCGCGACCCTGAAACAAAGCGCCCGGTCGAGTATTTCGTGAAACTGCCGGTGACCGGCGGACGGCTGTTCGTTCTCTGCGATCCGATGTTGGCGACCGGGCATTCGGCGGCCTATGCGGTGGAGGTTCTGAAACGCAACGGGGTGGAGGATCAAAATATCCGCTTCATGGCGCTGGTCGCCGCGCCCGAGGGCGTGCAGGTCATGCTGGAACAGCACCCTTCGGTGAAGATCTTTACCGCCTCCCTGGACGAGAAGCTGGACGAACGCGCCTATATCGTGCCCGGCCTGGGCGATGCGGGCGACCGGATCTTCGGCACGAAGTGACCGGCCGGCCATTCGAACGGCCGCCGCTTCAAGCTTGCGTGAAGCGGTCTTTCCGCCACGCGATGCGGTGATACATTGTATTCTAATATGTAAACCGCACCGTCCGGAGGCCGCCAAATGACCTATATCTCACGACGTAACGTACTGAAAAGCGCGGCGGCGGGCCTGCCGCTGACGGCTGTTCTGGCGGACCCGCTGTTGGCCCAGGCCGTGGCCGCGGGCCTGCAGGATGTCACGATCGACACCCAGGGCGGCAAGCCGGTCAAAGCGTCGCTGGCCCTGCCCGACGCGGGCCCGGCCCCGGCGGTCGTGCTGGTTCACGAATGGTGGGGATTGAACGACCAGATCAAGTCGGTCGCCGCGGAACTGGCGAAGCTGGGCTATGCCGCCCTTGCGGTCGATCTGATGGACGGCGACGTGGCCACCACGCGCGACGGGGCCCGCGCCCAGATGCAGGCGGTGAAACCCGCCGAAGCCACCGATACCATGAAAAGCTGGATCGACTGGATGCGGGCGCACGAGGCGACGACCGACAAGGTCGGCACCGTCGGCTGGTGCTTCGGCGGCGGCTGGTCGCTGAACGGGTCCATCGCCACGCCGGTGGACGCAACGGTGGTCTACTACGGCCGGGTCAACCGCACGGCGGAAGACCTGAAAGCCCTGCGAGGCCCGGTCCAGGGGCATTTCGCCACCCAGGACAAATTCATCGACAGGAAGATGGTGAACGGTTTCGAAAGCGCCATGGCGGAAGCCGGCAAGCCGCTGACCGTGCATTGGTACGAGGCCGATCACGCCTTTGCCAATCCCACCGGCGCGCGCTATGACGAAGGCGATGCGAAGCTGTCCTGGGAACGGACGACCGCCTTTTTCAAACAGCATCTGGGCTGATCCCGGCGGGGCCGGACCTGCGGCCCGCTGACAAGGGCGTCTTCCACCGGGCCGGCGGGTCTGCCGTTCGGAAAGGACGCCCATGCGGCGCTGGATTTTAATCGGTTTCGGACTGATCTGCGCCGCGGTGCTGACCCAGGTGCCGACTTTCCATCAGCAATATCTGCAACGCCTGGGCGGTCATGTCGACGAACTGGCGCGCCAGGTGGCCGCGCTGGACGAGCGCGCGGCGAAGGTCGGTACCGACCGCTACGGCTATATCCGGGATTTCGTCGGCAATCAGAACGCGACGGTTCAGCTTGAAGGGCGTCACCTGCTGGACATGGTGACCCGCCACGTGGTGCTGAGCAATTCGCTGAATCGGCTCACCGAAATGCCGATGCTTTATGTCGGCGCCGCCCTGGCGGTGGAGGCGGACCCCGCCATCGCGCTCGGCGCCCTGGAGAATTTCCGGCCCGCCGTTCCGCTGACGATCCATGGCGTGGGCTATGGCGTCGCCGGTTTCTTCCTGGGCTTCTTCGGCCTGATGATCCTGTTCAGCCTGTTCACCTGGCAACGCGTGCCGGTCCCCGAAGAGGAAGCGCGGGAGCGATAAGCGGCCGACAGCCGCGTGCGGCTTAACCCGCCCGGCGGGTCTTGGTCTTGCGGCGGCCGGCGGGGAGTTGGGTTTCGTCGTCGAACAGGTCGGCGAGCTGCTCCATCATGGTGCCGCCCAGCTGTTCCGCATCGACGATGGTGACTGCGCGCCGGTAATAGCGGGTCACGTCGTGGCCGATGCCGATCGCCACCAGTTCGACGGGGCTTTCGGTTTCGATATATTCGATGACGTCGCGCAGGTGGCGTTCCAGGTAGTTCCCCGGATTCACCGACAGGGTCGAATCATCGACCGGCGCGCCGTCGGAAATCACCATCAGGATGCGGCGCTCTTCCGGCCGGCCCAGCAGGCGTTGATAGGCCCACATCAGCGCTTCGCCGTCGATATTTTCCTTCAGCAGACCTTCGCGCAGCATCAGGCCGAGATTCTTGCGGCCCCGGCGATAGGGCAGGTCCGCGCCCTTATAGACGATATGCCGCAGATCGTTGAGGCGGCCGGGATTGCCGGGCTTGCCGTCGGCAATCCAGGCTTCGCGCGCCTGCCCGCCCTTCCAGGCCCGGGTGGTGAAGCCCAGGATTTCCACCTTCACCGCGCAACGTTCCAAGGTGCGGGCCAGGATGTCCGCGCTCATCGCCGCGATGGAGATCGGCCGCCCGCGCATCGAACCGGAATTATCGATCAGCAGGGTCACGACCGTGTCGCGGAAATCCGTCTCGCTTTCCATCTTAAAGCTGAGCGGGTGGGTCGGGTTGGTGACCACCCGGCTGAGACGCCCGGTATCCAGCAGACCTTCTTCCAGATCGAAATTCCAGGAGCGCTGCTGCCGCGCCATCAGGCGGCGCTGCAAACGGTTGGCGAGTTTACCGATGATCCCCTGCAGATGCGTCAGCTGCTGGTCCAGCATGGTGCGCAGGCGCGTCAGTTCCTCGCTGTCGCAAAGCTCCTCTGCGCCGACGATCTCATCGTAACCGGAGGTGAAAGCGCTATAGAAATCTTCCTTGGGCAAATTGCTGAGGTCGTGTTCCGGCCGCCAGCGCTTGCCCATGTCGCCCGGGTCCTCGCTGCCGGAGGCGGGCATCATCTCGCCGTCCATCTCCTCTTCCATCATGTCGGAGATATCATCGCCCTCACCCTCCATGTCGGAGGCTTCCGAGGTAGACTGGCTGGCGCTTTCCTGGTCAGCGCTGCCTTCGCCCTCGTCCTCGCCGCGGACCTGATCCTCGTCCATGGCGTCGTCTTCTTCGCCGGTATCCTCGCCGGCATCCGTCTGTTCATCGAATTCGATATCGACGTCCATCATCTGGATCAGACGGCGGGCCACATCGGCATAGGCCTGCTGGTCGGCGACCTTGTCCGACAATTCGTCCATGATCTCGGCGATCTGCGGTCGAATGTGCGGTTCCCACAGTTCGAACACCCGTTGAGCCGACGGCGGCGGCGCTTCGCCTGTCAGATGTTCGCGGGCCAGCAGGCGCACCACTTCCGGCATCGCCGCTTCGGTCCGGTCGTTGATCCGGTGGAAGCCGAGGCGGTGGTAATGTTCTTCCAGCGCCGCGGCCATATTGTTCCGCAGACCGACCATATGCCGGCCGCCGACCGCTTCGACCCTGGCGTCCTCCAGCGCGTTGAACAGCATCGGCGCGACATCGCCGCCCGGCATGTTCCGGACATGAAGGCCCGCGTCGTGGTGCTTCTGGCGCACCGCCAGCGCGTCTCCTTCGCCCCGGCAGCGCGCGACCTCTTCCGCCGTCAGCGCCCGGCTGGGCGCCGGCAGACGAACCCGGTCACCGGCCATGACGGCGGCGTCGGTGCCGTAGACCACTTCGGCTTCGTGCATATCCGACACGGCGCGGAAAGCGGACGCATTGGCGCGCTTGAACTCTTCGAGGATTTCCGTCTGGTCGGACATGTTTGTTCTTTTTCCCGCCGGCGGACGCCGGGTGCGAAAGCCGGTTTAAGCGACCTGAATGGAGGCCGCCGAGTCCGGCAGATCCTCACCGAAGCAGCGCTGGTAGTATTCCGCCACAATCGGCCGCTCGGTCTCGTCGCACTTGTTCAGGAAGGTCACCCGGAAGGCAAAACCGTGGTCGCCGAAGATCTCCGCATTTTCCGCCCAGGTGATCACGGTCCGCGGGCTCATGACGGTGGAGATATCGCCGCTGATGAAGCCGGTGCGGGTCATATCCGCAAGCTGCACCATGGCGTTCATGACGTCCTTGCCCTCGTTGGTGTTGTAGCTTTTCACCTTGGAGAGGATGATCGCCACCTCATCGTCGTGCGGCAGATAGTTCAGCGTGGTGACCAGCGACCAGCGGTCCATCTGACCCTGGTTGATCTGCTGGGTGCCGTGATACAGGCCCGTCGTGTCGCCCAGGCCAACCGTGTTGGCGGTGGAGAACAGACGGAAGAACTTGTTCGGACGGATCACCTTGCTTTGGTCGAGCAGGGTCAGCTTTCCCTCACGCTCCAGGATACGCTGAATGACGAACATCACGTCCGGGCGGCCCGCGTCATATTCGTCGAAGCAAAGCGCAATCGGATTCTGCAGCGCCCAAGGCAGGATGCCTTCCTTGAATTCGGTGACCTGCTGACCGTCGCGCAGCACGATGGCGTCCTTGCCGACCAGATCGATCCGGCTGATATGGCTGTCCAGGTTGACGCGGACACAGGGCCAGTTCAGGCGCGAGGCGACCTGCTCGACATGCGTCGATTTACCGGTGCCGTGATAGCCCTGAATCATCACCCGCCGGTTATAGGCGAAGCCCGCCAGAATGGCGATTGTGGTGTCGTGATCGAACAGATAATCCGGATCGTGATCGGGCACATGTTCGGACGTTTGCGAAAAGGCCGGGACCACCATGTCGGTGTCGAGGCCGAAAACATCCCGAACGGAAACTTCGGTGTCGGGCCCGTCCAGCGTATGGGTTTCGTCGGTTTGCACGATCTTCACGGTCATCAGGGGGTTTCCAGTCGGCTTGGCCTCTCGGTACGGCGCACGGTCGAGGCGCTTGTTGCTAACATGTCGTTTCGCGGAAGGGACGGTCAAGAAGTCCGGATAGCGACCTTCTTCAAGGCCGCATACGCCTCGTTAATTTCCTTGAGCCGTTCTTCCGCGTCTTTATCGCCCCCATTCAGATCGGGGTGCAGACGTTTGGCCAATTCCTTATAGCGCGCCTTCAAAGCGGTCAAGGATACCGGCGGCTTCAGGTGTAGAATCCGATAGTGCTTGCCATTCGGACCGCGCATCGCGGCGCGTTGCGCGCGCTCGCGCCGGGCCCGTTCGGCGCTTTCCTCGCCGGCCTCGAAAACGCCGATTGGATCGTCGAAATCTTCCGGATTGGCTCCACGCCCGGACCGCATCATCCCCATTGGCCAGGTGGGGCGCCCCCAGACCACGTCTTCCCGAACCGCCTCGTCGATTTCCTCCATCGACATGCCGGCGCAGTAATTCCAGGCGGCGTTGTACTCCCGCACATGATCCAGGCAGAACCAGAAATAGTCGCGCAACCGCTGTGGCGAGACCGGGGCGCGATGTTCGCCCATACGGTCGCAGGAGGGATGATCGCACAGTCTGACGCCAGCCGCGTTTTCACGCGGGGTTTCCCGTTCGGATGTCGCAGCCCAGTCTTCCATCCTGGAAGTATGGGTTCCGCACCCGGGCCGGGCAAGCAGTTGACGGATTGGAAAGCCCGCGCCACATCAGTTTTTCTTATATGGAATTCAGGAGGCCGCCGTGAGCGTCGAAAACACCATTCGGGACAAATTGACAGAAGCCTTCCAACCGGCCCGCCTGGAGATCGAAAACGAGTCCCACCTGCACAAGGGCCATGCCGGATCGCCGAACAGCGGCGAATCCCACTTTCGGGTGCTGCTGGCGGCGGAGAGCTTCGACGGGCTGAACCGGGTCGACCGGCAGCGCAGGGTCTATGATGTGCTGGCGGACGAACTGGCGGGTCCGGTGCACGCGCTGGCGCTGACCGCGGTTACCGTCTCGGAAGCGGAACGCCGCGGCCTTTAGAGCACGTCACCTTTACCTCGAACCGTTGAGACGGTCTCGGGTCGGTCCAGGGCTTTCGCGTCCTCCAGAACCCGTTGCAGCAAGTCATGCAGATGCGCGACATCGTCGCCGCCCAGTTGCGCGCGAATCCCCTCTTCCGCCGCGCGCCATACCGGTTTCGCGGTCCGCAACAGATCCACACCCTGCGGAGTCAGGGCGACGGCCCGGTTGCGGGGCGAACTGCCGGTCCGGATCTGCACCAGTCCGCGGCGCTGCAAGGGGCCCAGATTACGGGTCAACGTAGTGCGGTCCATCTCCAGCACATCCGCGAGATCGGTGATGCTGCTGTCGGGATAAGCCGCCAGATTGGCAAGCACTGAATACTGCGTGAGTTTCAGGTTCAACGGCCGCAGCGCTTCGTCATAATGCTGTGACAAGCGGCGCATCGTCCGCCGCATCAGGGCGCCGGTACAAGCCGGCGTCTGTCGTTTTTTCTGTTCCATCGACCCTTGAGACGCCGCAGTGGACGCCGACCGTTTCTTTCCGGGAAAGGATACGTTTCTTGACCGGCGGCGCGAACGTGTTCCCCTCCAGAGCATATGCGTGTATATACACTATAGGTTCACGCCATTGAATTCAAGAGACCGCCCATCGGCGGCACCGGCAGAGATTTAAGAGGGCAGGTCATGACGGCAGCAGCGCAAAACGGGCTTGGCGGTTGGCGCACGCCGCTTGTGGTGATCGTCGCCGGTTGCCTGATTTCGGCGCTCGGCTTCGGCGTCCGGTCGACCTTCGGCCTGTTCCTGGAGCCGGTCACGGTGGCGCGCGGCTGGGATGTGGAGACCTTTGCGCTGGCGATGGCCACTCATAACCTGTTCTGGGGCTTTGGCGTCTTCGTCGCGGGCACGCTGGCCGACCGCTGGGGTGCGCCGCGGGTGATCTATTTCGGCGCCGCCGCCTATGCGCTGGGCGTCTGGGGCATGACCGAGGCTGAAAGCAGCCTGATGCTGCATCTGTTCGGGGGCATCGTCACCGGCATCGGCGTGGCGTTCACCGCCTTCTCGCTGGCCATGGCGGCGATGGCGAAAGTGGTGGGTCCGGAAAAGCGCTCTCTCATTCTGGGGCTCGGGACGGCGGCCGGGTCTTTCGGACAGGTCGTCTTCACCCCGATGGGTCAGGCTTTCATCGACATGTTCGGCTGGTCGGACGCGCTGCTGCTGCTGGCGGCGACGGCGATGCTGGTCCTGCCCCTCGCCTTTTTCCTGCCGAGCGATGCGTCAGCCAAGGGCGACGCCTCCAATGAGCTGACGATGGGCCAGGCGCTGCAGGAAGCCTTGAATCATCGCGGTTATGTTTTGCTGACCGTGGGGTTCTTCGTCTGCGGCTTCCACGTCGCCTTCATCGCGGTACATTTCCCGAAATACATTCAGGAACTGGGGCTGGATGCGACCGTCGGGGCCTACGCCCTGTCCCTTGTCGGCCTGTTGAATATCGCGGGATCGTTTCTCAGCGGCATGGCCGGCCAGCGCTGGAGCAAGAAAGTCAGCCTCAGCACCATCTATTTCCTGCGCGCCATCGCCATCGCCGCCTTGATGCTGGCACCCAAGACCGAACTGACGATCTATCTGTTCGCCGGGGCGATGGGGGTCCTGTGGCTGTCCACCGTGCCTTTGACCACGGGCCTTGTCGCGCAGGTTTTCGGCGTGCGCTATCTGGCCAGCCTGTTCGGCATCGTCTTCATGAGCCACCAGTTGGGCAGTTTCCTGGGGATCTGGCTGGGCGGTTATCTTTTCGACCTGTACGGCACCTACGATGCGGTCTGGTGGGCCGGGGTCGGGCTTGGGGTGCTGGCGGCGGTCATTCACCTGCCAATCGACGAACGCCCGGTTCAGCGGCCCGCGATGGCAGCCCCCTGAAGCCCCGGTCCGGCCGGCGGCGCACTGCGGCGCTCGCTATAGATAGAGTTCCCGCAGCGTTACCGTGTCGAACGATTCGGCGCGCTGATAGAACATATAGCGGCGCACCAGCTTGGCGGGACTGGTGGTCGCGAAAGCCTTGTCGATGACCGGCGCTTTCTCCACCTGCGCCACAAGCAGCGTCGTCGCGCAATTGTCAGTGTCGCTGAGCGGCAGGATCAATCGTTCGACACAGCGTGCGACGGGTCCGCAGATCAGCCTGTCTTTCGAATAGAACGGACGCCGGCGTGTCGCGCTGGTGCGGAAAAGCTGGGCCAGATGGGCGTTGAACGCCGGGTTGTCGGTGGTGTCCTCAATAGCCTGGCCGGTCAGTTCCTTGCCCGTCGCCGCCCGGTGGCCGGACCCGGACAGGCGGTACCGGAACCCATGGTCACGGCGTTCTATCAGGAAGATCCAGGGCAAGACGTCGTGGCGGATATCCAGCGGATCGAGATGGCGGCGTTTCGGGATATCGGCCCATCCCCGCAGGTCCGACCAGTATCGGCCCAGCCAATTCAACCGCGGTTCTTCCAAGAAATGAAATTCCGACGCCGGGCGATGCTCCCCGCGGAGTTTCAGGACATCCGAACAAGCCGGCAGCTCGCAAGTCTTCCGAAGAGACACGGTTTCAGGCCCACCTGGAACCAGCCCAAAGGGGCCGTCGCGCAGGCCCCTGAACCGGATAGGCATGGGCGCGTTGCATCATAGATCCAAGAAAAACTCGTCTACATGACTAAAGGAGATGGTGTTGGATTGCGGCGCCCGCAACATATGCGGCCCCTTGCCCAAGGAACTGTTACCGCCCGTGACCGGCTTTTTCTCCGTCTCGAAGGACTGGCATTCGAAAATCATATCGATTTCCGCGCCGTTCCGGGACATCGGCGCAATGAAGCGCTGGGTCCGCTTGGCCTCGCCGCCGATTTCCAGAATCGTTTCGCTGAACATGCACCGCCCTGCCTCGCGGACGCGGTTCAAACTGTCCGAAATATAGCCGTTATACGCCGTGTTGGGGGTAACTTCGTCCACATACAACCCGGTCAGATCGCGGCCCAGAAGGTCGCGCAGCCCCGTCCCGGTCAAACGATACCGAAACCGGTCGCCTTCAAGCATGATCAGAACGATCCAGGGGAGAATATCCGGCGGCATCGCCCCCGGATCCAGATCCGACCGCCGCGGCGCAGGATTGCCGCCTCTGATCAGGCCCCAATAGGTCGCGGCCAACACCAACTTGTCGTCCCGAAAGGCTTCCAGACCCGTAGGCGAATCGATGACGTCCGGAAGTTTTTCAGACCGTCCCAGCAAAGCAAATACCTCGGCAACTGATTCACATGGTGGGGAGTGCTTCTCCCGACCCCGTAAAAGGTTTAATCGCTGAGTGGTTAATGAATGGTGAAAGACGCCGGTGAAAGTCGATGCAAAACGGGGCGGTATTGTGGTATTCGCACCCTCATAAAACCCTTAATAAAACAATAAAATCAATACCCTATGCACGAAAAAGGGCCGGAGAGACCCCGGCCCTTCAATCGTTAATAAATTCAGCTCGAATCCACTCTCAACCCATGGTTCAGGCAACGATTCCTTTCGCAAAAGGCAGCGTACGGATTCGATTGCCGGTCGCCTTGTGGACCGCGTTCGCGACGGCGGGACCGATCGGCGGCGTTCCCGGCTCTCCGATACCGGTCGGTGGGGCGTCGCTGGCGACGATATGCACCTCTACATCCGGCATCGCGTCGATGCGCAGAGGTTCGTACCCGTCATAGTTGCCCTGCTCCACTTCACCGCCGGCGATGGTGATTTCCTCCTGCATCACCGCCCCCAGACCGAAACCGATTCCGCCTTCGATCTGCGCCTTGATGGTGTCGGGGTTGATCGGCGTGCCGCAATCGACCGCGCAGACGACCCGGTGCACCCGGACATCGCCGTCCTCTACGGAGACTTCCGCCACCTGCGCCACGAAGGACGCAAAGCTCTCATGCACCGAAACGCCCAGGTGACGGCCTTCCGGCAGCGGTTTACCCCAACCGGCTTTCTCCGCGGCCAGTTTGAGAACCGCCGCATGGCGCGGATGGGCGGCGAGCAGATCCAGCCGATAGGAGATGGGGTCCTTACCGGCGGCTTCCGCCACCTCGTCCATAAACACCTCCGTCGCATAGGCGGTGTGGGTTGAGCCCACCGCCCGCCACCACAGGGTCGGCACACGCACGTCGGTCGTCGTCAGACCCACATTCATGTTCGGAACCGCATAGGGCAGGTTGGACGCCCCTTCGACCGACGTGCCGTCGATCCCGTCCTTGACCAGTATCGCCTCAAACGGCGTCCCGGTCAGGATGGATTGCCCGACGATATGGTTGTCCCAGGCGATCAGCTTGCCGCTTTCATCCAATCCGGCGCGGAGGCGGTGTACATAGGCGGGACGATACCGGCCGCCGCGCATATCCTCTTCCCGGGTCCACTGCACCTTTACCGGCGCACGCCAGCCCAACGCACGGGCGACCGCGACCGCCTCGGTCACGACATCGCCGTCCGGCACCGCCCGGCGTCCGAAGCCGCCGCCCGTCTTCATGACGTGCATGCGCACCTTTTCCATCGGAATTTCACCGAATTGGGAAGACAGATAGTGATACAGGCCCGGCAGTTGGTGCCCGCCATAGACATGCAGAACGCCATCGTCATCCCGGTGCGCCACCGCGTTCAACGGTTCCACCGCCGCATGCGCCAGGAACGGAAATTCATAGGTCGATTCAATCACCGTCGCCGCGCGCGCCATGGCCGCGTCGATATCGCCGTCCTTGCGGGCCAGCGCCGTCGGCGGCTTGGCGGCAAGCGCGCGGTATTCCGTCATAATCTCTTCCGTGCCGCGCGTTTCCGCCTTGCTTTCGTCCCAGGTGACCGAGACCAGCTCGCGCGCCTTCAACGCCGACCACATATCCTGTCCGACCACGGCCACGCCGCGGTGGATCGCCACCACATCGACGACGCCGGGGGACTGTTTCGCCTCCGCCGCGTCGAAAGAGGCGACAGTCGCCCCGAATTTCGGCGGATGGATCATCACCGCCGTCAGCATGCCCGGCAGTTTCACATCGATGGTGAAATCCTGCTCGCCCTTCGTCTTGCCGACCCGGTCGAAGCGCTTAACGTCCGGATTGCCGATCTGGGTCCAGTCCCGCTTGGATTTCAAGGCCGGCTTCTCCGGCGCCGTCAAGCTGGCCGCCGCCTTCGCGAAGGCCCCGATCGGCGCGTCCTTGCCGGATCCCGCATGGGTCAAACGTCCGCCGGCGATGGAAATCTCGGAGGCGGGTACGGACCATTCGGCCGAGGCCGCCGCGGTCAGCATTTCCCGCGCCGCCGCCGCCGCCAGACGGTACCGGTCCCAGGACGTCGCCATCGAGGTGGACCCGCCGCTGCCTTGGACCGTACCGCCCCAGAGAAGATTTCCGTAGAGCTTCGGGTCGCCGTAGGCGCCGACAACATCCACCTGGTCCCAATCCAGGCCCAGTTCGTCGACAACAAGGGTCGCGATCCCATGATAAGACCCCTGACCCATGTCGAATTGGGACGAGAGAATGGTCACTTCGTTGTTTTCCGCAATCTCGATATAGGACTGGAACGGATTGACGGAGGCCGCGGCCACAGGTTCCCCGGCGGCGTCCGCCTGACGGAAACCGATGGCGACCCCGGCGGTCGTCGCACCGGCCGCGATCAGAAAACCACGGCGCGACAGCGCCATGTCGGGGTTCGGGGCGGCCATGGAACTCAGTTTTCTCGGCAGCATGATCAAGCCTCCAAACGGCGGGCCGCTTCGTGGATCGCGGCGCGGATTCGGTGATAGGTGGCGCAGCGACAGAGATTACCGCTCATCGCCGCGTCGATGTCGTCATCGTTCGGCTTCGGCACCTCGCGCAAAAGCGCGGTGGCGGACATGATCTGCCCGGATTGACAATATCCGCATTGCGGCACGTCGAGATCGGCCCAGGCCGCCTGAACGGTCTGCGCGACCGTATCGTCGACGCCTTCGATGGTGGTGACATCCATCCCTTCGACATCGCTGACGAAGGTCTGGCACGACCGCACCGGCTCGCCGTCCAGATGCACCGTGCAGGCCCCGCATTGAGCGAGACCGCAGCCGAATTTGGTTCCCGTCAGACCGGCATGGTCCCGGATGGCCCACAGAAGCGGCATTTCCGGATCGACATCCATCGCCACGTCCCGGCCGTTAAGTTTGAATTTGATCATCAGGATCCCCTTGATTCCCTGCCTCATGAGGTCCGCCGGGAGGACGCGTACCTCCGTGCGGGCGCGCCGCAACGATCCCGGCATTCATGGGTACAGAGATAGAGTGACCGGCAGGGGATTTAAGTAAGCATTCTCTCATTCAGTTGACTGAAACTGCTTTTTTGCCCGCCTTACGCGACATCCCGAGATTAAAGCAATCTATATTCGCATTTCCCAAGAAACGCCGGAAAAACACGGTCTTCCGACCGCCGTGCGCTTGCCCCCGCCGGGCGCCAAATTAGATTTCACACATATATCCACAGTTCTGTTGAGGAGAAACCGAATGCCGGGATTCCCGAAAATGTTCGCCGCGGCGGTTGCCGTCGCCACGGGATTGGCTGCGGCGCAAGCCGCCGCGCAGACAGTCAAGATTACGCCGCTGGGCAGTCACGAAGGAGAATTCTGCCTGTTCGACCGGGCCATGATATTGGAGGATCCGGACGGTACGCGTCTTCTCTACGATGCCGGGCGCACGGTGGCGGGAACCGTCGATCCCCGGCTCGGCAGGATCGACGCCCTGCTGGTCAGCCATATGCATGGCGATCATGTTGGCGACCGGCATATCTCCGGCCAGAATGCCGGGGAATGCGGGAAGCCGGACGTTTCCGTCCGCGTCTTGCCCAACACCAACACGGTAAACATCGCATTGGCGCAGGAAGCGGCCATCGTGACCGGCAGCGAGATGCCGCGTTTCTTCGGCGGCAAGCTTAAGGCGCTTGGCGGCGATCCCCAAAAATCCCAACTGGTCCGTTTCGGCGCATCCCGGCACGTGGGCGGCGTCAAGGTAACGACCGTACCCGCCGCCCATTCGAACGGTATCGCCGGCGGCATGATCGGCGGAACCTTGGGCGATCTGCTCAACGGCGCGGGCCTGACCGCCTATGCCGGGCCGCCGACCGGTTATGTCCTGCGATTCAGCAACGGGCTGGTCGTGTACCTGTCGGGCGACACGGGCGTCACGGCGGAACAGAAAACCGTGGTCGCGGATCAGTACGGCGTCGAACTGGCGGTGATCAATATCGGCAACACCTTCACCACGGGCCCCGAAGAGGCCGCCTATGTGATCAACGACCTGATAAAGCCCGCCGCGGTGATCCCCAGCCACGCCAACGAACCGGCGACCAGCGGCGGCGCGGTGAGGGACGGCACCCGGACCGACAGGTTCATCAAGGCGGTCTCCGTCCCGGCCCATATCCCCTTGAGCGGCCGGACTATGGAGTTCAACGGCGACGGCGGCTGTGTTGCAGGGTGCTGAGTAAACATTAGATCTACCTGAAAAGGCGAGGCGGCTTCCGCCGCTCCGCCTCAGGTGATCGGCAGCATCACATGCGTTTTATAGGCGTCCCGCGCCGTCAACCGCGCGTACCACGCCTCCAGATTCGGCAGAGCCGGACGATCCACGACCAGGTTCATGAAGCGGTAGCACATCGAACCGATGGGAATATCGGCCATGGTCAGGCGGTCGCCCATGATGAAGTCCCGGCCCTCAAGCTCTTTATCCAGGATGCTGTAATGATCTATCGCTTCAACCGCGGCGGCGGCGATGGCCCCCATGTCGCGCTCCGCCTCCGCGGTGCGGACGAGGCCCCAGAACACCGCCGTCATCGGCGGCATCACGGTGGTTTTCTTCCAATCCATCCACATGTCCGCCCGGCCGCGCTGTTTCGGATCTTCGGGCCACAGCGTTCCCGCCCCGTACTGCGCCGCGATATAGCGGACGCATGCGCAGCTTTCCCACATGGTGAGATCCCCATCCTGCAACGTGGGAATGCGCCGGTTCGGGTTCATCGCGCCGTATTCGGGCGTATCGAGTCCGCCGAAAGCGCCGCCGACATCCTTACGCTCGACCGTCAGGTCAAGCTCTCCCGCAGCCCACATCACCATTTGCACATTAACGGAATTCGGACGGCCCCAAACCGTAATCATCGTATTGCTCTCCACTGAATCCAAAGTGCTTTTAAAAGGACAGGCAGACGGACCGCCTGACAAGCCGCCGCCGGGAAAACGCTGTTTGGAATTTACAGAAAGACCGCCAGCACGCCGGTATATCCGTAAAGCCGGTCGCTGCTGATTTCACCGTTGGCGAAGAAGCCGATCAGGGGGAATTCGCCCAAATACCGCTCGATCATATCCATCTCGGTGTTCTGACGGTCGAACTGGTTCGGCCCGCGCGCCGCGCAGGAGACATAGATGCCGCCTCGGATCGCCTTGCCCCCGGCGCGGCGTTTCAGATCCACCAGCATGCGTTCCATATCCTCGACCGCCGTCGAACGGTCCCGTTTGCAGAACATCACGCTGTCGCCCGGCCCCACCGTATCGCCGATGGCGATCAAGTCGTTGTTGGTGTCGATCCCGATCAGATTGCGCACCAGATAGTCCCCGGTGTCCGACCCCGGCACCGGCAGGGCGGCAAAGATCCGCCCGGCGATCTTCGGCAGATCCTCCGCCAGATCCGGGCCGATATCCTTCTTCAACACCTCCAGCGCCGGCTGATCGTCGAGCGAGAAGATCACATGCCCTTCCGACGCGGTGACGCGCCGGGCCGGACCGATCGGGCTGCAGCCCTGGCTCAGGCCCGTCTGCATCGCCGTATGTTCGGGCGAAATCATCACCCCGCTGATACCGCCCGCGACACCGTCGGCCACCTGACCGGCCTCTCCCGGACCGGCCGAAAGTCCGCCGAACAGGTATCCGCCGGTCAAATCGGCGAGACGCTTCAGATGATCCGGCAGATCGCCCGCCGCCGCGTCCGCATGGGTCAGGATCAGGGGCATGAAGGCGCGCTCGATCCAGTCCTTATTTGCGTCCACCGCCTGATGCGGGCCGCCGCCGTTTAAATGGAAGACGCGGAACGCCTCTTCCGGCAGCGGGGCGAGAAGCACCGCGATGCCGGGTTCCCCGAACAACTCGCGGCGGCAGGCGCAAATCCCGTAGCCGACCGAGCCGACCCAGTGCTGCACGCCAGTGGTCTGACGCAGAAAGACCTCGATATCCGCAAGATCCTTCTGGAAATGTTCGGTCAGATAGACAAAGCCCAATCGGTGTTCGGCGCTGACATCCCCCAATTGGATGAGAACATCGCCCAAAGCATCATGCCAGTTCGGCCCCCTGCCCAGACCGTAGAGAAACTGCGCCGGAGCAGCATCGGCATAATTCGCAAAATTGGTCATAAAGATAAGGTAGGACTAATGGTCGCCGAGTCCAGGTCGAATTTCACCGCGCCCGGCTAAACTAGGCCGGCCCCAGAGCCTTCAAAACAAACGGTAGAATCCGGTCCACGATCACCGCGACTCCGGCGGCGTTCGGATGGATGCCGTCGCCCTGATTGAGCGTTGGTTCCGCCGCCACGCCGTCGAGAAAGAAGGGATAGAAGACGACGTCCGGGTATTTCCTGGCAAGATCGGGAAACAACCCGTCGAATTCAGCGCCATAGTCCTTGCCCAGATTGCGCGGCGCCAGCATGCCGGTGAACAGGACCCGCGCCCCGGACGCCAGGGACCGTTCCAGAATGAAATCCAGGTTCTTCCGGGTTTGCGCCGGATCGAACCCCCGCAAGCCGTCATTCGCGCCAAGTTCGACGATCACAAGATCCGGGCGGTCCGCCAGCGCCCAGTCGATGCGCGACGCCCCGCCCGCGGTGGTGTCGCCGGAAACCCCGGCATTGATCACCTTGGCCTCCCGGTCCGCCGCTTTCAGCGCGGCGGAAAGCTGTTCGGGAAAACTGTCCGCATTCGCCAGCCCGTAGCCCGCCGTCAGACTGTCGCCGAACGCGACGATTTTCGGCGTTTCCGCCTGACTGGCCGGGACCGAAAGGACCAAGGCCGCGAAAAACACGCCAATAGTTGCGAGAATTCTGTTGAAGTGCCCGGCGGGACCGCCATATCGACTCTGAACCGCGCCGGAAGCCCGGCCGTATACTGGCGTGACCACGGTTGTGGCCGCTTTACTCGTAGCACGGATGGCACGCATGACCTCACCCTTGAAAGCAGACGGCGATGACAATGCCGCAGCGGGACCGATCATCGACCTGCGCGGATTGAGCCTTACACTTGGGTCGGAGGCCGGCGACGTCAACATTCTGAAAGGCATCGATCTGTCGGTCGGGGCCGGAGAGTCCGTCAGCATCATCGGTCCCTCCGGGTCGGGCAAGACCTCCATGCTGATGATCATCGCCGGATTGGAACGGGCGACCGGCGGGGCCGTTCAGGTCGGCGGCAACGATTTCACAAAGCTCGGTGAAGACGATCTGGCGCTGTTCCGCCGCGACAATGTCGGGATCGTGTTTCAGAGCTTTCATCTGGTGCCGACCATGAACGCCCTGGAGAACGTGGCGATACCGCTGGAGCTCGCCGGGCGGCGGGACGCCTTCGACCGTTCGCGCGCATTGCTGGAGCGGGTCGGCCTGGGCCATCGCCTGACGCATTATCCGGGGCAGCTTTCCGGCGGTGAGCAGCAGCGCGTGGCGCTGGCCCGCGCCTTCGCCCCGCAGCCGAAACTTATTCTTGCCGACGAGCCGACGGGGAATCTGGACGTCGCCACCGGACAACAGGTCATCGATCTGATGTTCGAGATGTCGGACCACCAGGACGTGACCCTGATGCTGATCACGCACGATCCCGTTCTGGCAGAGCGGTGCCGCCGCGTCATCCGGCTGGAAGACGGCCTGATTGTGAAAGACGCGGCCACCGAGGCCGGGTCCATCGCCGCTGAATAGAGGCAAGACGATGTTCTCGCTCGCCCTGACCTATGCCGGCCGCGAACTGCGCGGCGGCCTCAAAGGATTTCGCATCTTCCTCGCCTGTCTGGCGATGGGCGTCGCCGCGATTGCCGGCGTCGGCTCTCTCTCTTCGGCCATTATCGAAGGGCTGCGGCAGGACGCGAAACTTCTGCTGGGCGCGGAAGTCGATCTGCGGCTCACCCATATCCGCGCCAGCGACGAACAGTATTCCTGGCTGGAGGCGAACAGCGAGCGGCTGTCGGAAGTGATCAGCATGCGGGCGATGGCGGTCCGGGCCGACGGGGACTCGCGCCGTCTGATCGAACTGAAGGCGGTCGACGGGGCCTATCCGCTGTTCGGTACGGTGGAACTTGAAGGCGCCGCCGATATCGACGCCGCCCTGGCGCCCCTGCAGCCGGATCTGTTCGGGGCCGCGGTCTCCCCCCGGCTGATGACCAGATTGGACCTGAAGATCGGGGACAAGTTCAAAATCGGCGAGGCGCGCCTGCAGGTCACCTCGATCCTTGTGGCGACCCCGGACCGCAGCAATCAGGGTTTTGAGCTTGGGCCGCCGGTTCTGATCTCCACCGACGCCATGGAAGCGACGGACCTGCTGCAACCGGGCAGTCTGACCCGGTTCCATTATCGCGCGGACCTGAACGACCAGACGGACGTCGCGGCCTGGATACGCGGCGCCAACGCGGAATTCCCCAATGCAGGCTGGCGCGTCCGGTCCATCGACAACGCCGCCCCCAACATTCAACGCTTCGTCGACCGGGTAACACTGTTCCTGACCCTGGTGGGCCTGACCGCCCTGCTGGTCGGCGGCGTCGGCGTCGGCAACGCGGTGCGCGCCTTTCTGGAAAGCCGCACCGGCACCATCGCCACGCTGAAATGTCTCGGCGCGCCGACCCGGCTGGTATTCACCACCTATCTGATTCAGGTCCTGGCGCTTGCCGTCGCGGGCATCGCTATCGGACTGCTGATCGGGACCTTCGCCCCCATCCTGGCCGCCCCCTTCCTGGAAGGAAGACTGCCGGTCGCGGCCCGGATCGGCTTCTATACAGAGCCCCTGGTGATCGCCAGCGTGTTCGGCCTGCTGGTCACGTTGATCTTCGCGCTGTGGCCGCTGGCGAAGGCGCAGTCGGTGCCGGCGGCGACCCTGTTCCGCAACCTGCTGACGCCGGTCACCCAGCGCCCATCGGTCCGGGTGATCCTGATCCTGATCGGCGCGGGTCTGGTGCTGGGCGGGGTGGCCGTAATGACCGCCGACCGGCCGTTCATCGCGGCAATCTTCGTCGCAGGCGCGGCGGGCAGCCTTGTGGCCTTCCGGCTGGCGGCGGCGGGCGTGACGCGGCTGGCCAAGGCGCTGCCGCGGCCGCGCGGCGCGAAACTGCGGCTGGCGCTGGCCAACCTGCACCGGCCAGGCGCGCCGACCGCCAGCGTTGTGGTGTCGCTCGGCCTGGGCCTGACGGTGATGGCGACCGTCGCCCTGATCGAAGGCAATCTGGCCAACCAGCTTAACAAGACGCTGCGCGGCGAAGCGCCCGGCTTCTTCTTCATCGATATCCAACCGAACCAGATCGAGGAATTCGACGCCCTGGTCAGCAATTTCCCGTCGGTCCGTCAGGTCGACCGGGTGCCGATGCTGCGCGGCCGTATCACCGCCATGCAGGGCGTCCGGGCGGAAGAAATCGACGCCCCGCCGGAGGAAGCCTGGATTCTGCGCGGCGACCGGGGCTTTACCTGGTCGCGCACCCCGCCGGAGAACAGTGAAATCACCCGGGGCGACTGGTGGCCGGAGGACTATGACGGCGAATTGCTGGTCTCCTTCGACGACGAAGCGGCCATCGCCTTCGGCCTTGATATCGGCGACACCATCACGGTGAACCTGTTGGGCCGGGAGTTCGACGCCAAGATCGCCAATCTGCGCAAGATCGACTGGACCAGTTTCGGCATCAATTTCGTCATGGTCTTCTCCCCCGGTATTCTGGAAAGAGCGCCGCAAAGCTTTCTGGCGACCGCCTATCTGGACGATGCCCAGGAACCGGCGCTGGAAGCCGCCGTCACCGACGCCTTCCCCAATGTTTCCGCCGTCCGGATGAAGGAAGTACTGGAAGGCGTGAACGAGATTATCGGGAACCTCGCCATCGCCGTGCGCGCCATCGCGGGAATCGCCATCGTCGCCGGCATTCTGGTTCTGTCCGGCGCAATCGCCGCCGGGCATGCCCGGCGGGTCTATGACGCGGTGGTGCTGAAGGTTCTGGGGGCCACCCGCAGGGATGTGACCGCCGCCTTCCTGATCGAATATGGGCTGATGGGCCTGATCACCGCGTTGATCGCCGGCGCGGTCGGGTCGGTCGCTGCTTACAGCGTGATCACCTTCGTGATGGGCGCGGATTGGATTTTCGTTCCCTGGGCCATGATCTCCACCATCCTGCTGTCCATCGGCATCACCATCGCCGTCGGCCTGGCGGGAACCTGGGTGGCCTTAGGCCGGAAAGCAGCGCCGCTGCTGCGGAACGACTAGGGCCAATCAAACAACCCTTCTTCCCAAAGGCAGTCATAGAAGTCGGTGAAGTACGACGAGCGGACTAGCCAAACCGCTCGCTTTAACTGACTGGAGACATCTCAGCAGCCCCCAACTCCAGACTGGGAAGATCATCGCAGTTTCAGTATAACTGGCAAATGATTAAGCGCGTTTTCAGTTCACATACGCAGTTTGCTAGTGTCACCATACGCGGCAATGTGCTCATCTTTCTCCTGCTTCTCGCTGGTTGTGTCTCTGGAAGAACAATCGACGGTGCTCCCCCTAGCGCGGTCGATTTAGTTGAGACAGAAAAGCGATTTGCTAGTCAGGGAGAAGTCCTTCTCGAAGGCGTTGACCGAACCAAACTAGCAGACTCAATTGAGGATTTTCTCAATGAGAATGGGTTTGTCGTTTCGAATCGAAACCTCTCTCCCTTCATTATCTCCGGCGTAAGAAAAAAGGATTTCTCCACTACGGAGAAAATAGCAAAGGGTCTGGTTTCCGCCGTTCTAAGCGGAGGTGGGAGTGACGAAGACTACGTAACCTACAAAGCATCTTTCATTCTTTCTCCGGCTCCAAATGGCAAGGCCCGTCTAAGTGCTAGACTACAGAAGATCGTTCGGGACGAGGGTGGACGAGTAACGAGAGGTCGCAAAGGCGTAATCAATGAACAGGCCTTGCTGGAGATCGTTTCCAATGCGGAGTCTTGACCTCTTCGCAGCGATGCTTCGACTATCTTCTTTTGCAATTTTCCTAACAATGACTGTGTTCGCATGGCCATCTGGCACGTCCGCTGAATCAACACAATATTGGGATCAAATTGCGTGTCTGTACACTGAAGACGGGAACAAGAACGCTGTCACTCTTGATGCAGACGAGCGCTGGTTCAACGTCAATCCCATCACAGTCGTTGATTTAGTTTCAACTCTGTCAGGTGTCTTACACGACTTCGGTTTTGTCATTGCTTTGTACAAGGAAGGAATCGACGAGAATCTGCTTATTGCTGAGCGTTACGAGCCCCACTCTTACATACGAAATTTCGCATCGGATCCGTATGGGAGCAAACTTCTGTTTCGGGTGAGGGTTACCAACGATGGAACTCCGGAAGACAAGCGATCACGCCGGATACATCTGCACGCAATGTTGTTTGCCATCCCTCTAGAGGACGCATGCTTCTACAACACTTTTGTTTCAAGGTTCTCCGCCGCACTCCCTCCTAACGTACAAGTCTCTCACAAATGACGCGTCCGCCACTGTTACCGAATGGTTCCAATCTCTATAAATCACTCCGGCGGCGCTGGCGCGGATGTCGGTTTCGCATCCGGTAGGCGGCCCGGAAGCATCAGCACGGCGCACAAGATCGCCATCGCCGCCGGCATTCTGGTTCTGTCCGGCGCAATCGCCGCCGGGTCTATGACGCGGTGGTGCTGAAGCCACCTGCAAGGATGTGACCGCCGTCGGCCTGGCGGGAACCTGGGTGGCCTTGGGCCGGAAAGCCGCGCCGCTGCTGCGGAACGACTAGCGGTCCGTCGGTCCAAATCGCCCTGGCGGTGCAGGAAAAACTTCAAATATCCCTTCCCGCAATAAGATTGAATTCGCGGCGCGGAACGCCAATATTAACCACGTAAAGTGAATTGTGCGGTTGGCCGACCCTGGAAAACAGGGCCGGGCCGCTCGATTTATATAGAAACAATGGAAACAACTGGACTGGGTAGAGGTTAAGATGGCTCTGGATCCGCGCGCTCGCGCAACAACGATGGACTACGCCGGCAGCCGCGCAGAGTTCGA